>JBBTTQ010000099.1:0-17023 GCA_038064175.1 Patescibacteria group bacterium | reverse complement strand
GATGTCATCCGCATACCATCCAGAGTGAGCCGAACCACCAGATTGGCTGGTTCTCCCTGTTTGCCGATAGGAATGCTTTCTGAGGACATAAAGAGACAACTTTATCCTAAGAAAGAAATTTCCAATTGTCCAGAAAAATATGAAGAAGACATTGGACAGCACAAAGAAGCCGTGCAGCCTGAAACTCAGTCCTGTATGCTCTTTTGGTCATTTCCCTATGTTTGATCTCGTCGACCCCCGGCAGTCTTTTCCGGCTTTGGAAGCCGGAATCCTCAAGTACTGGCGCGAGGAGGATACATTCAAACGAAGCATCCGGCACCGGTCCGTGAAGCGCATGGACGCCCTGGAGGGAACGGAAGGCGGGACGAAGGAAGAGCACTTCAGCTTCTACGACGGGCCGCCGTTCGCCACGGGACTCCCCCACTACGGGCACCTCCTCGCGGGCACCATCAAGGATGTCATCCCGAGATACCAGACCATGCGCGGCAAGAGAGTAGAACGCAGGTTCGGCTGGGACTGCCACGGCCTCCCCATCGAGAACCTGATCGAGAAGGAGCACGGGATCAAGAGCAAGAAGGAGATCGAGGAGATGGGCGTAGCGGCCTTCAACGCGCTCTGTAGGGCCTCCGTCCGGCGCTATACGAAGGAGTGGCGCACGGTCGTCGAGCGGATGGGCCGGTGGGTGGATATGGACTGGGACTACCGCACCATGGACCCCGATTTCATGGAATCGATCTGGTGGGTGTTCCGGGAACTCGCGGATAAGAAATTAATCTATGAAGGATACAAATCCATGCACGTCTGTCCGCGCTGCGAAACACCACTGTCCAATTTTGAAGTCACGCAGGGATACAAAGATATCGACGACTATTCCATCATCGCACGATTTCAACTGCTCCCCTCCTCCGGAGGAGTGGCCGGGGGCGGAGGAAAAATCAAAGGAGATACTTATATCCTTGCCTGGACGACAACTGGCTGGACTCTCCCGGGCAACCTCTTCCTCGCGGTTGGAAAAGATGTTCGCTATGTCACCGTCGAACACGAAGGAAGCCGGTATATTCTCGCCAAAGAACGACTCGAAGACGTCTTCAAAGGAAAGGAATGCACGATGATCAGTGAGATGGATGGAGCATCGCTCGTCGGGGAAAAATACCTGCCCCTCTTCCCCTGCTTCGCGGAGCAGTACAAAAAGCAGGCCTTTCATGTTGTCGATGGATCTAGCTTCGTGACGACGGAGGATGGCACCGGCATCGTGCATATCGCCCCGGGCTACGGCGAAGATGATTACCAGGTCGGACTGCGCGAGAGTGTAAAACCGCTCCAGCATGTCGGGATGAATGGGAAATTCATTTCAGCCGTCACGGACTTCGCGGGGAAAGACGCGAAACCGAAGGATGATCACACGAGCGGAGATAAGATGATCGCGGACTGGCTCAAGAAACACGGGAAACTTTTCAAAGCCGAGTCGTTCCGCCACAGCTACCCTCACTGTTGGCGCTGTGATTCACCTCTGATCAATTACGCAACGAGTTCGTGGTTCGTTGCTGTGGAGAAGATCAAAAAAGATATGCTCGCAGCGAATACGGAGACGGATTGGGTGCCCTCTCATCTGAGGGACGGCCGCTTCGGCAAGTGGCTCAAAGACGCGCGCGACTGGGCGATCTCGCGGAACCGCTACTGGGGCACGCCGCTCCCGATCTGGCGATCGAAGGAGACGGGAGACATGGAAGTGATCGGGTCACGCGATGATCTGATGGCGAAGATACGCATCCGCTTCACGAAAGTGACGGTTCTCCGCCACGGCGAGAGCGAAGGGAACGTCACGCCCGTCTATCAGGGAATCCCCCCAGGGACGAATCTGACCAAGCGCGGCACGGAGCAGGCAAAAGCGGCGGGCGATGTGCTTTCGAGGGAAGAGGTGGCTCAAATCTACGCATCGCCGCTGGCACGAACCAGGGAAACAGCGGAAATTTTGAAGAAGCACACAGATGCGAATGTTCTCATGGACGATCGCCTGCGTGAAGTCGCATTCGGAGACTACGAAGGAAAGACCGTGGACTTCAGCGACCTGACGTTCGTGAAAGCGCGGCGAGCCCACAAGCTGGAGCAGAACCAGATCGAGAGCATCTACCATTTCCCGGGAATGGAAACGTGGAGTGCGGTCGAGGCGCGCACGGGCGAATTTCTAAAAGAAGTGCTCCCGAGGCACCGGGGCGAACACATCGTCATCGTCACGCACGCCGATCCCCTCCTCTCCATCAAACATTTCTTCACGCGGGAAGATCCCGCGAAACTGACGCATCAGCCCTATCCCGTTTTTGCGGAGGCCGAATCGTTTTTCTACGACCACGACGCTTCTTCCGCGATGGACCTCCACAAGGAATTCGTCGACACCGTCACGTGGCCGTCGTCGAAACATGAGACGAGCGTGGACATGACCCTCGTGCGTCACGGACAGACAGATTGGAATGAAGAGCGTCTCTGCCAAGGGCAGGAGGGCGACCGTCCGCTTACGGATCTCGGGCGCAACCAGGCGAAGGAGCTCGCGAAGACGCTCAAGAAAAAGAAGTACGATGCCATCGTCACGTCGGATCTCATTCGCGCGAAAGAAACCGCGGAAATTCTTGGACGCGAGCTTGGATTGCCCATCACGGAAGAAACGGACCTCCTTCGGGAACGCAAGTTCGGAAGGTGGGTGGGAATGAAGCTCGATGATATCGTAAAAAAGCATCCGCTCCGGGTCGAAACCGGAGAATTCGGCGTCCACCATGAGACCGCTCCAAAGGGAGAAACATTGTCGGAGTTTCTGGCGCGGGCGGAAAAAGCGGCGGACTACCTCCGCGCGCGCCACGCGGGCAAGCGCATCCTCGTCGTCACGCATGGCGGCATGATCCAAGCTCTCGCAGCACTCGAATGGAACCTGCCATACCTGGAAGCGCTGACGACCTCCCCCAAAAACTGCGCTTCCATCGAACTCCCGCTCCACCCCCGCATGCGCCGCATCGAAGAAGTGCTCGACTGTTGGTTCGAGTCGGGCTCGATGCCCTACGCGCAGTCGCACTTCCCTTTTGCATTTGCGCACAAACGAGCAAACGAGCAAACGAGCAAACGAAAAACACCTCCCGGTTTCCCCGCCGATTTCATCGCGGAAGGCATCGATCAGACCCGCGGCTGGTTCTACACCTTAACCGTCCTCAGCGCGGCGCTCTTCAAAAAACCCGCGTTCTGGAACTGCGTCGTGAACGGCACGGTGCTGGCCGAGGACGGGAAAAAAATGAGCAAGAGGCTCAAAAATTATCCGGAGCCCCTGGAAGTTGTCCTTAAGCACGGAGCCGATGCCGTTCGCTTCGCGCTCATGAGTTCGCCCGCCGTCCGCGGCGAGGATCTCAGATTTTCTGAAAAAATCGTGGAAGAGACGGTGCGCAGCGTCCTCCTCCCCTTCTGGAACACCTATTCGTTCTTCGTCACCTACGCGAACACGGCCAAATGGCAACCAACGGCATCCCGGAAATCGAGCGGACATCCGCTCGATCAGTGGATCCTGGCCGAAGTGCAGGATCTCGTGAACCGCATGACGAAGGAACTCGATGCCTATGAACTCTCGGCGACCTGCAGTGAGCTCTATAACACGATCGACGCCCTCACGAACTGGTACGTGCGCTTATCGCGCCGCCGCTTCGCGGGGAAAGGAAGCCTCGTCACGGTGGCAGGATCGATGGATGAGAACGAGCAGGAACAGAATGCCGCGCTCAGTACTCTCTATGACGTACTCATCACCTTCTCCCAGCTCCTCGCCCCGTTCTGTCCGTTCATCGCGGAAGCGGTGTACTTGAATCTCGTGCCTGAGGATCACGGTTCCGTGCACCTGACCGACTGGCCGGAGCCTCGGAAGCTCACGGCGAAAGAAGAACAACTGATCACAAAGACGCGCGTGCTCAGGGCCGTCGTATCGCTCGGGAAAACCGTCCGCGCAGAAAAGAAAGTGAAATCCAGACAACCCCTCCCGAAAGCCGTCATCGCGATCCCGAAGAGTCTCTGCGTGTCGCTCGCTCCGTCCGAAGTGCAGCTCCTGCAAGAAGAACTCAATGTGAAGAACATTGAAATGATGGATGATCCTGGGACGCTTGCGAAGCCCGTCGCCATGGTCGACGCTCGCAAAGTCGGCCCGCGTCTCGGAGGACGCGTTCAGGAAGTGATCCAAGCGGGCAAGCGCGGCGATTTCGAAACGGAGGAGGATGGATCCGTTTTGATTCTCGATGAAAAGCTTTCGCCGGACGAAGTGAAGATCGTCTACCAGCCCCCCTCCGCCAAGGCTACGGGCGGCAGAGGAAAGGAGGGGGAGGGTGTCGCCTTTGACCGCGGCATCGTCGTGAAGATGGATACGAGACTCTCGGAGGAACTGAAACGGGAAGGCTTAGCCAGGGATATCATCCGCGCCATCCAGCAACTCAGAAAAGAACGGGGATACGAGATCCAAGATATGGTCACGATCGGCATCGAAGGCGCGGACGATGTGCTCCAGGAATTTCGCCCGCTCATCGAACAGGAAACGAATGTGAAGATCGATTCCGCGAAAGGCGGGCGGCACACAGTTGATCTCGATGGAAAAACGGCAACGATCATTCTTCCGAAGAAATGATTGTTAGACTATCTAACAACCGCATTCCCCTCCGAACGAGCAACGAGAAACGCTTCCTGTCCTCCATCTCTTACATCTCATTCCATGTCAGACAATTCTCATCGTCTCTCCCTCCCCGTCCGCACCCTCATTCGTTTCCTCCTGACGATCGGCCTCGTCTGGGCATTGGCGACGTTTCTCGAGGACTACGTATTCATCAGCGGAGGATTCATCGCGTACGTCATCATCGGGGCGCTCCTGACGCTCATGAACCTCCTCGTGCGTCCGGTCCTGAATGCCGTCACGCTCCCGCTCCGGTTGCTCGCGACCATCCTGGCGCTCATCATCGTGAACGGCTTGTTCCTCGGGATCACGTACTGGATCGCCATGAGGATGGATCCGAGCCTCGTCACCTTCGAAATCCTCGGGGGCGTCGGCGGCTGGATCGTCGTCATGCTGATCCTCGGCATCGCGAACTGGCTAATGAAAATAATTTTGAAATAGCCAAACCCTCTCCCACCACGCAGTTTGGTACGCTGCCCCCGAAGGGCGGGCTTGCCCTGAGCTCATCGAAAGGTCGAAGGGTGAGGGTTGTTCATACATTTTGCGGATTTTCCCATACGATGAATCCTACGAGGAAGAAGCCGCATCCTTGTGTTGTTCAAAAAAGGAACAGCGGCAATCTTATGATCGCCGCCATTTGACCAATGAGTTCCGAAGTGGAAATCTTCCTCCTATCTTTTCCACCAATATCTTATGGGCATCGACACACTCTCCGATGAAAAATCGCAGCCTCTCACAATTCCTCTGACGTACGGTATGCTCCCTACGTACATGAAGGACATAGGCAATCATCCCGCACGCTACATATCGGTCAATGAAGATAAAAACGCATTCAAGCAGTTCCGGGACGACGAGACATTCCTTCTGATGTTGATGACGCAAACTCATGATTCGCAAGAAAGACTTCCGAAGGGCGTCATTGATGCAGCACATGCTATCAACGCTTACCTGGAGCCGTCGTGGGGAACAAAGGCGAGGAAAACCGTTTCAACATTCATGACCAAAATCGTGGCCAAACTCCGCGGTGTAACTTCAGAGCAACCTGCTGCTGCCACGGAAACGGAGTAATACCAAAATAAGAAATAGCATCGCGCTCGCTCGTTACAGTGGATGTGCGCCAGTATGTTCACTTTTCCTCCATCTCCTCTCCCCTGAAGGGGGAGAGGAGGGTGAGGGGGACGCGGACGAAGGAGGAATGTATTGCTTGATTCGGTGTAACCTAGAATTTCTTGTTCACGAAGTCCTGCAGCACGAACGCCATGCCTTTGAGGACGACAGACGGCGGCATGGCGTGATTGCTGTAGACGAAACCGAATTCGTTCTTGGGCTTCTGCCATCCGAAGACGATGAACCCGGGAACGCCGAGGGTTTTCACGAATTCGGTGCATTTCTTCTGAATATCGGCAGTGTCCATGATTGGAGGGGGAAATCGAAGTCATTATAAACAACCCCGAAGAACTTGTTTACTGGTTTACGGGTTTCAAGTTTACGAGTTCTGAAAGAAAGCTGGTATGAATCTGTCGAAAAAACGCGTAAACTCGTAACTCGTAAACTATGCTGGTAATACCAGCGCCCCCTCATGGACGGGCATGAGAACCTTCATCCCGACGACCTGCTTCTTCTTCGCCTGTTCGACGGCCAGGTGTTCGATCTGAAGACTGTCGACGTTCTGCACGAATTCCTCGCCGTGATGCTTGATTTTCACCATATCCCCCAGACGGAGCGGCGCCGCGAGCTCGACAATGGCCACCTGAATGCGATCGTAGTAGTGAACAACCCGACCGACGATCTTGATCTTCGGAGTCTTCACCGCCACACGCTTCTTCGCGGAAGCTTTCATCGGTTTTTTCTTCGCTGTTTTTTTCTTAGGAGATACTCGAGCGGGCATAAGAGAGGGGGGAGACAATTCCTTATGCTACCCTTCTACCGTACAGAAGAAAAACAAATCATGAAATCTTTTTTTGACTCTCTGGCAAACGGATTTTTCTCAACATGACAAGATAGAAATACATGTTAAATTATCTATTCGTCACAACGTCACTCGTCACTGATTGATGGTCAAAGACCGGTGACTTTTCGACCAGTGACACGCGACATCACTTTAGTGTCTTCTCCAAAAACTCCTTCGTCCTGTCCCAAGCAACGTCCGCCGCCGCGGGATCGAACGCAGGATTGTCGTTATTCGCAAATCCGTAGCCGGCATTCGGATAGATGTAGATCTCATGAGCGCCACTCAGTCCCTGCAGCTTGATTCTGAATTCACGAACGGTATCCACGAGAATCCCTGTGTCTTTTTCCCCAAAATGCCCGATGATCTGGGACTTCATGTGCGTGAGATCGTCGTCCGTGTTGAACCGCCCGTAGTACATGACAGTCGCACGAATGCCGAGGTCATTCTTCGCCATCTGATACGACCATCCTCCGCCGAAGCACCAACCGACCGAACCGAGCGCGTTCTTGTCCACCTTTTGATCCGACCGCAGAAATGCAACGGCTTCCCGAAGGTTATCGAATGCCCGCTCCATATTCTCTGATACCCTGCCCGCAAGTTCGCGCGCCTTGGTCTGATCCGTCCCAGCCGATTCCCCCTCATAGAGATCCACCGCAAGCGCGATGTATCCCTCGCGCGCGAAGGCCTGCGCATTGGCCATGATGTTATCGTTGAGTCCCCACCACTCATGGATGAGGACAAGCGCCGGAAACGGACCCTCGCCCGGAGGAACCGCCAGGTATCCCTTGAGCGGCTTTCCATCCAACGTGCCGTACGCGACCTCCCCCGTCGCAACTCCCGAACCCTCGATGACCGCCCCCGTTTCTCCCAGAACGAAGCCCGTCCCCTCCGGCTCAAAGAGCGTGATGGGACCTGCCTGCTTCTGAGGCGGCTTCACCGCGCAGGAAACAAGGAGAAAGACACTGAGGAGAAGTGGCACGCGTTTCATGAAGCAGATTCTATACATAACGACAGAATTGCGGAATGAATTCCGCATTTTTTCCTTAGGTAGCCGCCCCGCGCATGCGGGGCAGCTGACCAGAAATGTCGCTTGGGAATTTATTCCCTTATGTTCAATCCATTTTGTCGTTGTGTATTGTGTATAAGGGAAAACAACGAAAACTCCACTTCTTCTTTTGAATTCCCTTCGGAATCCTCCGCTCTCTCAAGAGAGGGGCGAGGCATGCCAAAACAGCCTGAGGTTCATCAAGACTGCACGCCTGCGGCTCAAAATCATTTGCATGCGCGGTCAGGAAGATGAGCCATCAGAACGAAACTGGTTTCTTCCGGAGTCGCGCCGTAAGTTCGGGATTCCGGAACCACGCACTGATCATGAGGAGCAAGAACAGAATGTAGATCGGGAGAGCTTCCATGTTCGTAAACCCGTGCGTCAGATTCGTTGCGAGCGCGCCCCCCAAATACCCGATCATGAGGACAAACCCCACGGTCGAGGTCCTCGGAATGAGGAAGAGAGCTATGATGATGAATTCAAGAACGCCAAGCGCATATTCCATCCCCGTCACGCCAAGCCTCCTCCCCATCTCGTCCGCCGGTGAACCGGGAACGACGGGAACGAATTTCATCACGGCCGCGAACAGATTGAATGCGGCAACGAGGATAGCTGATGTCCAGCCGATCACAGAGGAGACACGAGTGTTCATAGAAAAAGTGGAGAATACATGGGGCAGTGTACAGGAGGAGAGAAACATTCTCTCATTCTTGCCGGAGGGTCGCATGTCCAACATGTATCAAGAGCTATTTTATTCCAAGCACCACGAAGCCCTTTCCGTCGGGATACGCGATGGTGACACTCGGATAGCTCGCGAGTCGTGTCCGGCCAGAAGCGGAACAGTCCTTGCCACATAGTAAAAGTGAGGTTTGGTAAGTGTTTCTCGGCTTCATAAAATCAACTTTTTGCGCTATAATCATGAGATTCATCACATACATACCAAAACTTGACACTACGAACACTTATGTTCGGCTGGGAATATCCGCCCAACCACCTTGGAGGGCTTGGTGTCGCATGCCAGGGGCTTGTCCGCGGACTCTCGAAACACGGCGTCCTGATCACGCTCGTGCTTCCACATGCGGGAGCTTCGGAGGAGGAGAACGTCGATGTCCGATCGACCGCGGCGGCGGGCTGCATGACTGTCCGCATCCAAAGCCCACTCATGCCGTATGATTCCGCGCAGTCGTACCGCAAGCGCGCTCACACACCCGCTCCCGGCATGCAGAGTGTCTATGGCGACGACCTCGCCGAAGCCGTGGAGAGGTTCACCGAAGCGAGCGTCGATCTCACGAAGGATATTCCGACGGACATCGTCCACTGCCACGATTGGATGACCTACGAAGCGGGAACACGGACCGCGCGCACGAAAGGAAAACCGCTCGTCGCGCATATCCATGCCACGGAGCTGGACCGAACGCATTTTTCCCCGAACGAATGGATTTTTGAGCGCGAGCGGAGAGGGTTTGAAAACGCGGACAGGATCATCGCGGTGAGCGGCTACACGAAGAATCTTTTGATTAAGCACTACGGAATTCCCGCAGACAACATCGAAGTCGTGCATAACGGCATCAGTGAGGCACATTGGCCGCAACCATCGGCATTGAGTGCGAAGATGCACGGCACGCGCGTGCCGCTTGTCCTCTTTCTCGGTCGCCTCACGATCCAGAAGGGTCCGTGGCAGTTCCTCGACATGGCTGCGGAAATTCATCGACTCCGTCCCGACGTGCAATTCGTCGTTGCGGGCGAGGGGGACATGCTGCCGCTCCTCATTGAACGAGCGTGCGGCCTGGGACTGGCGGATACGCTCGTCTTCGCCGGCAAGGTGAACACGACGGAGGCGAAAATGTTGTACGCGCAGGCAGATTGTTTCGTCATGCCCTCGCTCTCGGAACCCTTCGGGCTCGTCGCGCTGGAAGCAGTCGCCCATGGTACACCCATTATTCTGTCGAAGCAGTCGGGCGTGGCGGAGGTCATTGATCACTCTTTCAAAGTCGATTTTTGGGATACGGCCAAAATGGCCGACTGCGTCCTCACGATTCTCCGGGAACAACCGCTCGCTCTCCAGCTCTCATCCGAAGCGCCCCGAGTCCTGCAACGTCTCACGTGGGAGAACCAGGCCAAGCACATCCGCTCACTTTACGAACATATCCTCTACGCATGAACACGAAACCTCCCGCCGTCTGCCTCTATTTTCAGGTGCACCAGCCGTACCGTCTGCGCGATCTTCGGATTTCGGAGTTTGGAAAGGGCGAACCATGCTATTTCGACGCAGAGAAGAACCACGCTATCTTCCGCAAAGTCGCAGAGAAGTGTTACTTGCCTGCAAACGCGCTGATGTTGGATCTCATCAAGAAATATCCAGAGTTCCATATCACGTACTCTCTCTCGGGCATCTTTCTCGATCAATGTGAAGAGTATGGACAGGATGTGCTTGCGTCGTTCAAGGCCCTTGCCGCCACGGGGCAAGTGGAATTTCTCGCCGAAACCTATTACCACTCTCTGAGCTATCTGAAATCCCTTACGGAATTCTGTGAGCAGGTCACCCTGCACGTTCAGAAGATCGAAGAACTCTTCGGCAAAACGCCGGAGATTTTCCGGAATACCGAGCTCATTTACAGCAACGAAATTGCGCACGCGGCGCGGCTCATGGGCTTCCGCGGCATTCTCGCCGAGGGAGCGGATCATATCTTACAAGGGCGCAGTCCGAACGTCCCGTTCGTGCCACCTCGTTTCCGTCTTCCGACGGAGATGGAGCACGTCATCCGCGCGAATCGGCCGCTCTCGCGCCGGGTGCAGAGCATTCACGTACTCCTGAAGAATTACCGGCTGAGCGACGACGTCGCATTCCGCTTCTCCGATAGATCGTGGACCTCGTACCCTCTCCATGCCGATACATTCACGGACTGGCTGCTTTCGTCGGGTGGCCACAGCGTCAACCTCTTCATGGATTATGAAACGTTCGGTGAACACCAGTGGGCAGACACAGGAATTTTTGAATTCCTCCGCGCACTGCCGGGAATCTTTCATGAACGCGGCATCGAAACGAGGACGCCTTCCGAAGTACTCGCATCATGGAAGAAGAAAGTTTCAGAGGAACAGGAATTCGACGCACACACGATGATTTCCTGGGCGGACCTCGAACGCGATCTCTCGGCCTGGCAAGGAAACATCATCCAGAACGCCGCGCTCGATGCCATTTTCCAACTCGAAAAGGAAGTCAAAGAGAAAAATAACCCAAAGCTCCTCGAAATCTGGCGCCGTCTCCTCACCTCCGATCACTTCTATTATATGTGCACAAAATACTGGTCCGACGGCGATGTGCACAAATACTTCAGTCCCTACGATTCACCGTACGAGGCGTATCGACGCTTCAGTCACGCACTCTGCGATCTCAAAGCTCGTCTTTCTTCCGCATAACTCCTCACCATGCCCCGCGCTCTCGTTATCGGCAATGGCTCGGTGCTCGCGACGTTCGATGAGCGCCTGCAGCTCAAAGATCTCTATTTCCCGCACGTCGGGATGGAAGACCATACGGCGTACGGGGATGTCCATCGCACGGGCGTGTGGGTGAAGGGAAGAGGATTTGCCTGGTTTAGCGATCCGAGTTGGGTGATCGACGTGCGCTACAAGCAAGAGACACTCGTGGGAAATTCCCTCCTCCGCAATGATAAGCTGGGAATCGAAATCATAGCGGAGGATTACGTGCATCCTGTCCGCAACATTCTCGTGCGGCACTTCCGCGTCCGAAGTACCGACAGCCAGGAGAAGGAAGTCCGCATCTTCTTCCATCACGATCTGCACATCTACGGCGACAAGCAGAAAGACACGGCCTTCTATGAGCCCTCGACGAACTCCGTCATCCACTATCGACAGAACAGATATTTCCTGATCGGAGGGGAAACCGATGCTCCAACGCAATGCCGATCAACGCAGGCTTTGGATCAATACCACTCCATACTCCATAACCGTGAAGCTCTGAAGAGTTGCGGCCTCTCGGGGTGGAGTATCGGCAAATCGGAGTACAAAGGGCTCGAAGGAACATGGCGTGATGCCGAAGATGGCGCACTAGCGGGCACGACCATCGATCAGGGATCGGTCGATTCCACCGTCGGAATCCACGCAAAGATTGGCGTCGAAAAGGAAACGTCCATCGCCCTCTGGGTCTGTTTGGGAAAGACTCTCGAAGAAGTCATCGCTCTCCAGCAGTTCACCCTGGAAGAATCGATCGCTCAACTTCAGTGGAATTGCAACAGCTATTGGAAGAGTTGGGTGAATAAATCCTCGTACGATTTTAACGGGCTCTCTCCCCGCGTCACGGAACTCTTCAAGCGAAGCCTCCTCACGATCCGGCTCCATGTCGATCACCAGGGCGGCATCGTCGCCGCGGCAGATTCGGATATCATGGAATTCAACCGCGATACCTATACGTATGTCTGGCCGCGCGACGGCGCATTCGTCTCCCTGGCACTCGATAGAGCAAAATACATCGACGTGACGCGCCGCTTCTTCGAATTCTGCGGCGGGGTGCAATCGCCGGATGGATACTTCCTGCATAAGTACAATCCCGACGGATCACTCGGATCCTCCTGGCATCCGTGGTTCAGGGACGACGAGGCGCAGTTGCCGATCCAGGAGGATGAAACCGCCCTCATCCTCTATGCCCTCTGGAAGCACTTCGAAGGCAACCAGGATTTTGAGTTCCTGCAACGCATGTACGAGACACTGGTGAAGAAAGCGGCGCAGTTTCTCTGCGATTATCGCGAGTCCGATACCGGCCTTCCCCTGGCCAGCTACGATCTCTGGGAAGAGCATCGCGGCATCTTCAGCTACACCACAGCCTGCGTCGTTGCGGGACTTCATGCTGCCGCCAAAATTTCGCACATCCTCGGACACTACAGCCACTCCGAACGTTACCAAACCGTCGCCGACGAAGTGCAGCAGGCGCTCCTCTTTCACCTCTTTGACGAAAAGGAGAAACGCTTCCTGAAAATGATCAAACGCAAGG
The DNA here is from genome assembly GCA_038064175.1 of Patescibacteria group bacterium. GTDB lineage: Bacteria > Patescibacteriota > Gracilibacteria > Peribacterales > Peribacteraceae > 2-02-FULL-52-16. The sequence continues at coordinate 4,338 of JBBTTQ010000099.1, read as the reverse complement.
ACGGAAAAACGACGGCGCGCGACAGTACGCCCGACGCGAGCCTTGCGGTGATCTGGAAACTGGGCGTCCTTCCGCTCGACGATCCTCGCATCGTTTCAACGATGGAACACCTGGAACGGACGCTTCGCGTGCAGACGCCGGTGGGTGGGTACGCGCGCTACACGAACGACCGCTACCATGCGAAAACAGAATCGGGGGTGACGATCCCGGGAAACCCCTGGATCATTACGACACTCTGGATCGCTCAATGGAAATTGGAACGAGCGAAGACGCTGAAAGAGCTCGACGAAGCTGCGAAGATACTCGACTGGACTGCGAATCATGCATCGTCTGCAGGCATGCTCCCCGAGCAGCTGCATCCCCGTACGGGCGCCCCGCTCTCGGTGGCTCCGCTCACCTGGAGCCATGCGACGTACGTCGAGACCGTTCTCCAGTACCTGGAACGCAGGAAATTGCTCTCCGGATCGCCATGAAGCGCTCATCCATCATCGGTGTGGACCTCGGCGGCACGAAGATCGCCGCAGCCCGCTATGATCCGAAGACCTGGGAGATCGAAGCCAAGGAACGGATCGAAACGCACGCCGATCAAAGTTTCTCCCGCGTGCTCGAGGACATGGTTCGTTTGATCCTTTCGCTGAAAACGGAGGATACGACCGCATTCGGCGTGGGGGTCCCCGGACTCGTGGAACAACCCGACGGGATCGTTCTCCGCTTTCCGAATATTCCGGGAAGCGACAGGATTCCTCTGAAAGAACTCCTCCATGACGCCATCGGTCTCCCCGTTTTCCTCGAGAATGACGGCAATTGTTTTGCCCTTGCGGAAGCCATCCATGGAGCAGGCAAGGATGAAAAGATCGTCCTCGGGATCACGATGGGTACGGGCGTTGGCGGCGGGATCGTTCTCGGGAAGAAGCTCTACCATGGGCACCATGGATTTGCTGCGGAGATCGGACACATGCTCCTCGTCCCGGGCAAGCCCCCGTATGAGACGGATGACAGACGCGGGGATGTCGAGCAATTCCTGTCGGGCTCGGCGCTGGGCAAACGGTGCGGACAGGCAAAGAATCCATCGGAGTATCTGCGGGGTGAGACCTGCGCGTTCCTCCTGAGCGACATCATCCGGGAAGTGGGGTGGCTCTGCACGAGTCTCATCCATCTCCTCGACCCCTCCGTGATCGTATTCGGAGGAAGCGCCGGCCGCGCGCTCGCGCCTCATCTCGATGGCATCGAAAAAAAGCTTAAGCACTGGCTCCTCCCAGGGACACCGCTACCGAAGTTGACGATCGGTCTACTGAAGGATGCGGGGACGCGCGGAGCGGCGTTGCTGGCGCAGGAACCACTTCATGAATCAGAGAGTGCATAGAGAGTGACCATGCGATTCGATTTTGCTACGCAAAAATCTCACTCCCTTGGCAACAGAAGAAGTTCTGGGCGATTACCCGAATGTAGCTTCTGTGAAAGTTGAACTCCAAAAATACGGTTCATCTCCTCCGTTATTCTTTTCCAATCAGAATTCCCATCCAAATGATTATCGGTATGTACGAAGGAAGCCATTAATTCCAACAATTTGCCATCCATATCGGCATTCCAAGGATGCACCTGCCTGGTCTCTATGGATTTTCTTCGACGTGCGTCTGTGAAGTTCTCTTGGGCCAAGGCATGTCTCTTTCGTATGTCACGATTAATTTCTTCATTCAATTCTGATGAAAGAGCGTCTGAACATACTCTATGAATGATAACTTGCCTCACAGAATCCGTCTGTGCTCCTAATTGCTCCAGCACATCCTTTTCACTTTGAGCGATTGTTTCAAGGGTTTCTCTGCGGATTCTCCTCGTAAGGAGCACGGCCAATATATCGGGACGCCTTTTCAGAATTTCTTCCGAAATCCTCTCGGCAATTCTTATTGCACCCCTTTTCTCCGCAGAAAGATGTGCCTGTGTTTCTCGTGCCACTTCCGTCATATTCAATCCCAGCAAAAGGGATGCCGTAACACTTCGCCAGTATCTTCTCGTACCCAGAAAAACACGGGACTGGATAATTGCCCTTTATCAAGATCGTCACCGCCCATCATTTTCTTCATGAACTCAATCCTGCTAGGTCCTGTTGCCGTAGAAAAGCCCTTCCCATCTTTGAAAGGAGTGAATGCATAGGATGGACCGAAGCTCCCGCAGAGCGTGCCAGCGCTGTAGCTCCAGTCGATTGAGATTTGGCTTGCCCGAAGATCCGATAGGCCTATCTCTCCAAGTAAAGCGTGAAGTATAGCGGGTGGATACTTTGCAGCATCCAATGGATTCCCACTGGGCCAGAGCAATTCACCTGCATCTTTGACGTATGTGTTCGCGGTCTTCGTATAGTGGTCGCTTACCTCGTCTTTGCTACGGAAAGGACCATAAACGACCGCCTGAAACCCCGGTGAGAGTTTTGTCGTGAGAGAAGTGTCGAGTACCCATGCATCTTGATCGGCAGCGTGAGTCAGGGCAGTCTCTCGATCTTTGTACGTGCCAAGGATAAGAAAGTAATTCTGCTTCTGACGTGGGAAGAGTCCGGGAATGCGTACCGTGTAGTCATCCAAATCCTTGTACGGTCGGGATGGTTTGGCGTGGTCGGGGTGCTGCATACGGTAAATCACCTCAACCAGTTCTCCCCTCGTTATTTTCTGATCGAGACGTTTGATACTCATTGGGACGGCATTGTTATATGTCAAAGAATACAGATAACCGCGAAACCAAAGCGGATCATCTTTCTTGATGGATTCCGCAAGATTCTCGATTGCATAGTAGGGAATGGGGGCATGGTCCTGATATTTGATAGCTATGAGCTTTGCAGCTTCCACAAAGGAAATATCAGCCTCAGGGCGAAACGTCCCATCGACATAGCCTTGTATGGAGCCTTCGTAGAAAAGCGTGCAAACCCAAGGTACGTACCATGCTGTTTCGCTCACATCGGAGAAGTTTTTACGGATGTATTGCCCCGCATCTTTATCGGTACATTCGGGATGAATCTTCCCCGCGAGTATCTTGGAAAATTCTGCACGGTTGATTCTTTGGTCGGGTTTGAAAGTTCCATCAGGGTAGCCCTGGATGATACCCTCACTCTGCGCGTAAATGACAGCCTGCGCATTCGGATGACTGGCAGGGACATCGGAGAATGCGGCAAAAGCGGTTGACGCAATACCGAGGGATACCGTAGCTAGAATGATGCGATAGGACAGGCGCATGCCAGAGTGGAAAATGAAGAAAATTGTGGGACGCTTTATCGCAACCAGCTCTGCTCGCCTCCGGTATCCGATTCATTGTAACTATCGAGTTCGATTCTTTGAGTGGAAGGATTATAAACCCAGAGCAGGTGGGTGAATTTCCCGGTGACGTTGGAATAGGAAACGGTTTCAAAACTGAAATCGCCGTGCACGGTAGGAATGAACTTTGCCGGGGACTGTGGAGTCGAATACTCGCACTTCCTCTCTACGAGGGGCGGATTCTCGATAGTTCACGAAATCCGGTCACGAGCGCTGTCGTCATGCGCTTCTCACTCTGGAAAACTGCCAACTGGACGACCGGGGACGGTTCGGGAGGCACTATTAACACGAGCGCTCCAAACTATGGAGGGTGGAATGAATTTCAGACCATCACCCCAAACAGCAATGGGATCATCGCTGCACAGCTTGGAAGCGGTACGGCATTACCCATGCTTGATTTTGAGAAACACAAATATCTGCAAGTGGAAACGAAGTCCGTCGGGCAGCCGGATACGAGCTACGTGCTCTTGGGTCGGAAATTCATCGGCTCTGTCGCCTACGCGAAGAACGCGGAGAGCGTGCAAAATCGCACCGTCGGCACGGCCTCAGGAAATATCCTGATACTCGGCTCTGACGGGAAGATCGGCATTGCCCAGATGGGAAGTGGGACAAATACGTTGGAATTCACGATCAACGCGGGGAATGGAGCGGGTGATACGACTCTGACGTTCGGCAATACCCTTCTGCCACAAACACTGAAATATTCGTCAACAAATGCTCGCTTCGAGTTTTCCAAGGATGTCTACGTCGCGGGAAATCTCGGGATCAGTGGCACCCTCTCCGGCAGCATACTTCATGCACAGAGCCACTTCACATCATCGGGCAGCGCCGTCTTCGGAGGATCAGCCCGATTCAACAGTACGACGATTATGAATGGTGTGACGTATGCCTGGCCAGCATCCCCAGCCTCAGGTTCGGGCAAAGTACTGAAGGTGAACCCGGCGACAGGACAACTTTCGTGGAGTGATGATTTGAATACGGGATTATCACAAGGCGCGGGTGACAGTCGCTATGTGAATACCTCCGGCGACACGATGACGGG
>JBBTTQ010000098.1:0-2958 GCA_038064175.1 Patescibacteria group bacterium | reverse complement strand
CTGCGGGAAATCCGCCGCGAGATCGAAATGATGGAAGCCTTCATCAAAGCCTACAGAGACGATCATCACGGGGTGAGAGAAACCCTTGGCCGTCATCGAGAGAACGCCGATACCCGGTATCAGGAACTTTCGAAGAAGTTTCTGCTCATCAACGAAAACTGCGGGCTGCCGGAGGACGATCCCGCGTTCGTGAGCGAGGTCGTAAACCTCCGAAAGTACACGAGCACCATCAAAGACTTCATAGAGAAAGTCGATGTGGAGCAGCTGGACATTTCCCGGGAAAAAAAATCGCTGAAACCGGGATTGCTCCACGGACTTCGGTTCGCGAGCGTTCTGGACATTCTGAAATTCTGCAAAGACACCTGGGAATACATCACGAGCATCTACACCCGCCGCCAGGACGGGCTCCTCAAAGACATCGGCGCGCCGATCACGGAAGCGCTCGGCATCGGCAAGCACCTGCCGATCATCGGAAATTACTTCGCCGGGGTCCGCGGCTATCACGAGCGACGGTATTCAGGAACAGAAAAAGAGGCGGCGCAGAAATGGCAGGACGCATTGAACCTCGTGGACAGCCACGACGTCCTGCACATGATCGCGACCACCCGGAACAAAGACCTCGTCCGCGGGGGCATCGGCCTCCTCGTCGAACGCGGGGAAATGGACTGGAATGACACGGGCGTTTGGAAAACGCTCCAGCTCATGTCGGGTTACAAGATGCCCGTGGACGCCTGTCTCAGGGACGACGTGCTCCGGGACACGTGGCTTCGGAAAATCATCAATGAAATCTGGCACGACAAAGAGCAATATTACCACTGGAAGCAGGGCAACGACTCGAACATCAAGAAACATAAGGACGAATTCACCCCGACGGTGGATACGCTCGCGAACGTCGGCGGCATGGCGAGCGAACTCCGGAAACAACTGAAGCTCTACGTGGAATGGAAGAAAGATCCCACACATCCTCCCATTCCAGATGACATAAAACCGCATCTCTATGAAGAAGTGCTCCACTACGCCATGCGCAACGGAAAAATGCACATGGAGGACAAGTTCTTCTACCTCGTCCAGGGCGTGCGCTTCCGGCTCCTCAGCATCGATCGACTCCGCGTGCTTGCCGGTGAAGGCGGCGAGATCCTCCTCCGGTTCCCGTTCATCGATTACTTTTATCAGAAAAACAACAGTTACGACGAAGTGAAGCGCTTGGGGGAACGGCTGGCGGAAAAGGACGACCCCTTCAAGCCGGGGGCGAAAACTATGTGCTTCCTCCAGTACGAACTCCCGAAGTCCGAGTCGTTCCAGCAACGCCTCAGCAAAGCCCTCGGCCGCGACAACATCGAGAAGATCGACCACGAGGACTTCCCGATGATCGTCGGACAGATCGACTACAGCATGATCAATGAAATCACCGGCATTCTCTCCGGTGACCGCCACAAAATCACGAAGGAGTCTGTCAAAAACTGCTACGTCGGTTTCAATACGAAATTCAAGGCATCCGCGAACCTGGTCGACGCAGAGGAGGCAAAAAAAGCGCGCTTTACCTCTTATGACGCAAAGAGCATGGCGATCTCCGTGACCTCCTTCCTGAACTTCGACAACCTCATAACGCGTAAAGGATGGGATGGGAGACCCCGCCAATCCCTCACGTGGAACGACATCAATAACACGACTGGTCCTTCGACGGGCAGCATGAAGGTCAAGGTCTTCCGGAACGCCGCCTATAGTTTCATTCATGAACTCCTCGCGGAACTCGAAGGAGCGGGAGTCTTCCGCTGGAGCGATCTTGAAGCAAAGGTCGATAAGTTCAAGAAGGAGAACTTCCTCCAGAACCTCGGCGAAGAATTCCAGTCCACCTCGACCGCGACGGACGAGCAGAAGGCGTCGTTCAACGCCATCCCGCACTTCCAGAAGCTGCTGGAAGCCGCCTTCAAATCCAGACCGGACATCTTAAAAAATGTGCTCAGTAAACACGGCGATCGATCGCGGACGCACGAAAATTTCCTGATGGAAGAAGGCGCCGGGGAAAAAGAATACCTCACAAAGGAGGTGACGGAGGAATTCTTCGATGAACTCGCCGCGGAAGGGCGCATGGGCGCAGAAGTCCACGCTCCTCACTGAAGAGCCTTGTCCGGGAGCGAAAACCCCTGCATCATGGCTCCATGCAGATCGAGATTCAGCGTGTGGATCCTTCCTTGCCGCTCCCGAAGTACGAATCGAAAGGGGCGGTCGGTTTCGATCTGATCACGCGAAAGATGACCTTGATCGAACCCGGGGCGATCGGCCTCGTGCCGGGCAATGTGATCGTGAAAGTGCCCAGGGGCTACGCGCTCCTCGTCCTCCCCCGCTCCTCCCTCCCCCGGAAAAAAGCGCTCGTTTGCCCCCACTCGCTCGGCGTGATCGATGAGGATTACCACGGTCGGGAGGACGAGATTTTCGTGCAGGTGCAGAACGTGTCCGAGAAACCCGTGGTCGTCGAACGCGGCGAACGCATCGCCCAGGGACTCTTCGTCAAAACGGAACAGGCGGAATGGGTCGAAGTCAAACGGCACGAAGCTGTCACGCGTGGAGGGTTTGGATCGACCGGATGAAGGACAGGGACAAAGGACAAGGGACGACGGAAAAAGATTTCGTCAGGTCCCGAATTTTGACTGCAAGATCCATTGCCCGTTTCCAGGCTTCAAATTTTTCCAGCTTTTCAAGCATAGTCCAGAAAGAAATAGGAACCCGTTCCTCTGTCCCCTGTCCTCTGTCCTATTTCGATAATGGCTTCCGCATAAACGCCGGCACTTCCAGCTCTTCCTCGTTCAATTGCACCGCCGTCGACTTCACATTGGCATCCAGAAGCTGCATGCGAGCCTCCTGCTTGTCACCCTGAGCCGACGATGCCGGGCGCGAGAATGCCGCTTTGAGGTGTCGCTGCGCTGGGTTCGCGAGAGTTGCGGTCGTCATCTTCTCGGC
>JBBTTQ010000097.1:0-2967 GCA_038064175.1 Patescibacteria group bacterium | reverse complement strand
CATCCGTTACCGCAGATTGAAATCGGCGGCTACCAAAGTAACCCGCACATCACCGACGGAAATCTGCGACTGACTTCTGTCGCTCGCTTCAGAAACAATTTGCCGGAAGGATCAGAGAAAAAATTCCTTTACATCACGTCTTCCCTACCTATAATTGGCTTCTTTGAAGGTTTTATTCCAATTCGTTTGAGATGAATCCAGTCAGAATTGTAGTAACACAAGTGCGGTCATTATTCCTTTCCCGGAATGAACATGGCCGCTAGAACTTCGGCTGCTCCGCATCACCACATCTCGGGACGCTACATGAGGGAACGCTGGGAGGATTTCCTGTCCCAGGACAAGCGCGGCATGATGATGATCGAGGGAGCGCCCGTGGACGCCATCGTGCAGAAGTACGGCACGCCGGTGTACGTGATGGTCGAGAGCGAGATCCGCTCCCGGCTCCGGCGGTTCAAGAAGGTCTTCCCGGGCTACAACCTGCAGTACGCCGTGAAGTGCGGCAGTAACTTGGAGATTCTCCGGATCGCGCGCGAGGAAGGGTTTGACCTTGACTGCGCCTCCGTCGGCGAGCTGATCCTGGGCCTGCTCGCGGACTTCAAGCCCAAGCAGCTGACTCTCACGAACCTCTTCAAGAATGAGCAGGATCTCCACTTCGCGGCGAAGATGGGCATCCAGGTCATCACCGCGGACAGCATCGAGGATCTGGAGCACATCGCGCAGACCGCGAAGAAGTTAAAGAAGCACATCGACACCATGATCCGCGTGAACCCGATGCTTCAAATCGGGTCATGGTCCACCCGCGGCAACAAGTACGGCATCCCGATCAGCTACATCGATCGCGCCATCGACCTCGCGCGGAGGAGCCCGTACGTCGACTTCCAGGGATTCCACTTCATGGGCGGCTATGTCTACAGCCCGCGCGTCTTCAAGGCCGCAGCCAGGACATTCGTGAAACTCATCAAGCGATGTCAGGACCGGGGGATCAAAGTGAAGCGGCTCTCGCTCGGCGGCGGATTCCCGGCGGCCATTGGCGAACAGGAGGCATTCCCCATCGAGGCCATGCGCGATTTTCCGCGCTACATGAAACGTCTCCTCGAGCGAAACGGCATCGCGCACCACATCGACATCATTCTGGAACCGGGGAAGAGTATCACGCTCAACGCCGGCATTGGGCTCATGCGCGTCATTGCGAAGAAGAGACTCGGCCAGAACAGCCGGATGGTCATCGCCGACGGATCGACCTATAACTTCATCCCCGACGCCCTCGTGCAGAGCGAGATCCACTACGACGTGCTGCCCGCCTCGCAGATGAACTCCCGCCGCATCCACAAGGTCACCGTTGCCGGGAACACCTGCGACTGTTGGGATCTGATCGTGAAGGACATCGAGATGCCGAAGCTCCGGGCGGGGGACTTGCTCGCGGTGATGGACGTCGGCGCCTACGCGCAGGTGATGGCGTGCAACTTCAACACCATCAAGCGGGCATCCATGATCATGATCTATCCCGATGGGACGACGAAGCTGATCCGCAGGCGCGATCGCTACAGCGAGATGTTCGCGCCGGAGCTGGACGTCCTCAAGGTGGCGGGTCCGAATGAGCTCGAGAAGTATCACAATCTCTATCGGGTGAATATCGACAAGGTCTGGCGCGGATCGCTGGCGAAGAAAAAGAAGAACGGGAATGGGAATGGTAACGGTCTCACGAAGAAGGTGCAGGATGTGGAGGAAAGGGAGCTGATCAGGAAAAAGAGATAGGAAACGTGCCTGCCTTCATCCAGCGCGGATCCTCCACGGGCTCCATGACTGTTCATCTTCTAGCGCAATCGGTTCGCGGGGTTTTGTCTATTGCAATGCGGGGCGGAAATTTTTCATACTTCACGGAGTATTTGTCTCTTTCCACTTTTCGTATGCCATCCTTCACTTCTCTTCGCCGGTTGCTCTCGGCGCCCTTTGCCGTCGGCCTTTTTCTCGGCATTGCCACGACCGGCATCGGTGCGACCATGCTCGGTTCCGATATTTTCTCCGACGTGCAGCCGGGATCCTATTATGATGAGGCCATCGGCGAGATGTACGATCTTGGCATCATCAAAGGGTACGAGAGCGTGCAGTTCGGACCCAACGATTATGTGACCCGCGGTCAGATCGCGGTGATGTTTCAACGCTTCCTCACAGAAGTGAATGCCGGCGGGGGCGGCGGGAACCTGAGTGACGACGAAGCGCCGGAGGAGGAGGAAGCAGCAGAGCCGGAAGAGGAGGCGCAGGAGAACGAGGAGGAATCCTCGAACAGTTCCAGCAAGAAGAGCAGCAGCAGTTCCAGCATGAGCTTTGCGAGCGTGGGTCCGGAGGGCGGGATGCACTTCACGATCAAGACGTACACGGTCAATGAGACGGCCGGAACCGCCTTGATCAGCGTGGTGCGCACGGGCGGCAACCAGGGGTCCGTCTCGGTCGACTATGCAACGTCCGACGGGACGGCGACGGCGGGCAGCGATTACACGGAAACCACCGGGACGCTCAATTTTGCGAGCAAAGAGACGAGCAAGATCTTCAGTGTCCCGATCGGGGACGATTCCGCGACGGAAGGGAACGAGACGGTCAACCTGACGCTCACGAATCCCAAGGGCGGAGGCGTGCTCCGCTCACCCGCCACGGCCACTCTCACGATCACCGATAATGAGTCCGTTACGAGCTCCGCAGGGGCGGCCGCGGCGCCTCAGCAACACGCTGTCATGTTCTCAGCCATGAGCTACGCGGTGCAGGAGAATGCCGGCAGCATCACGATTACCGTTCTGCGCGAGGGCGGCACCTCTCCCGTGGCCGTGAACTTCTCCGCCTCCAACGGGACGGCCGGCGCCGCCGACTACACGCTGACGAACGGCACGCTGAGTTTCGCCCAGGGGGAGATGACAAGGACATTTTCCGTCACCGTATCGGATGAATCTAACGTGGACGGGAACAAAAATCTGA
>JBBTTQ010000096.1:0-1182 GCA_038064175.1 Patescibacteria group bacterium | reverse complement strand
GATGTGAACGGGAACCTGGGGCTCTACGACTCCACCCTCGATGTTTCCACCGCGAATTACGGCATCAACGTGGCGGGTGACTGGATCAATAACGGCAATCTCGTTGCGCGCGGCGGCACGGTGACGCTGGATGCGGGGGCGGGCATAGCGCAGACCATGAGCGGAAATACGGTGTTCAACAACCTCACGAAGACGGTCACGACCGCGTCGGCGCTGTTCCTCGATTACCGCGCGAGGCAGAACATGAGCGGAGCTTTGACGCTCCGGGGGGTGGCACGAACCTGCTCAGTATACGAAGTACCAAGACAGGGAGCGCATCGAACCTGCTCCTGGATGGAGATGCGGGGAGCCAGGTGATCGATTACCTCAATGTGCAGGATAGCGATGCGAGCGGGGGGAGCGAGCTCGTGTGCGATTCCTCCACGGAAGGGTGCGTGAATAGCGGGAATACGACTAACTGGTGCTTCGCAAGTTGCGAAGCTGGTGGCGCCACCAACTCGCGAGGATGGTTCTGGTTCTTTCCGGGATTTGGCCTCTGAAAAGAGGGGCTGGGGGAATAGGGAATCTCCGCACATCAGCCAAATGGTCACCGCTCGTTCGCCCCGCGCTTCTCCTCCATTGCATTCCTCACCTTCGTTTCCTTCTCAAGAAATTCCAACGCTTCGGTCCTCGTCATGCCAATGAAAAACCGGGAGGAACCGCTCGTCGTGAGGCGTGCATGGTCAGTTCCTGCAAATGCAATAACCTGGTACGGCCCCGCGGGGAGACCCGCGGTATTGTGCAATGTGAACTCCGCGACGTTCTGCTGCGGCAGTACCGTGATCACTCTCTGGAAAATCGGAGCGCGCAGATCGTTTTGGGAGAACCACTGCATGCGAACGACCACACTCTCCGTCGTGGTTTCCATGCCAACCAGTTGCACATAGGAACGCACAGTCGTCGTTTCAGCATCGAAACCATCCTGGAATTTTGGAAGAGGCTTTCCCGGGATGATCTGGCCCGCTGTGTTCGGGATGCCGGCAATTTTCAGCTGGGGCGTTTCCTGCTCCTGCACCACACACGCAGCGAGAAAACCGCCTGAGATCACCGCAATCAGGAGGAGCGCAAGACATTGTTTGCTCATGAGACTAAGGGCTCTAAAAATTTCAACTTGAACAAGTCCTACTTCCTCCGCGGGAGGAT
>JBBTTQ010000095.1:0-9249 GCA_038064175.1 Patescibacteria group bacterium | reverse complement strand
GATTACGCCGCCTGCGTCGACATCGCCACGCGCGGAGCGCTCAAAGAAATGGTGCTCCCCGGCGTCGTCGCAGTGCTCTCTCCCATCGTAGTCGGTGTCGTCTTCCGCGCGGAAGCGGCTGCAGGATTCCTGATGGTCGGCACGATCGTCGGCGTGATTCTGGCCGCATACCTCAATAACGCGGGAGGAGCCTGGGACAACGCGAAGAAGTACATTGAAACGGGAGCCTTCGGCGGCAAGCGCAGCCCCGCCCACCAGGCGGCCGTCACGGGCGATACGGTCGGCGATCCGTTCAAGGACACCGCGGGCCCGTCGCTCCATGTTTTGATCAAGCTCTTCTCGACGCTCACGCTGGCTCTCGCGGCGCTCTTCATTTAAGAATGCTCCCATCCGTCACCCCCATCAGCTGGAAAGCCGCGCTACCCTGCCAGCACCACCACCTCTCTCCCCTCCGCCGGAAGCGATCCCTTTAATTTATATTCGCTGACATGTTCCTTCCCCTGCGCGCCGCACGTGCGCAGAATTTCGGGATCAAACTTACCGGATTCATCGGGAACGATGAGGAGTATGCGGGGATCGAATTCATCGATGAGTTTCTGGACTAGTTTCGCATCGCCCTGGGGGACGACGAACACATCGATGTCCCCGATCATCTCGATCTGATGATCCGTCCAGTCCTCCAGGGGGACGCTGGGAAAAGCGCAGCGGACGCCGTCGATCTCGGCTACGTACGAAACCTGCTGCCCCTCTTTCTGACCAATACCGCGGATGGAAATACCGGCGAGATTGTACTCGCCCGGCCAGGAAATGTTCCCTTTCGAAGGGACCTCTTCGGGTGCGGGAAGCAACGCCACCGCTTCCTTGAGAGCGCTCTTGTCCGTTCCTTTGCTTGGAAATACGACAAGCGGCTTTCCGCCGCCGAGGCATTTTACGGTGTGTCCGCCGAGGGAAACGAAGACGATCACGATGGGATGATAGGGGAGAAATCGATGGCGTGCCAGACGGGGTTACGGGTTACGGGTTCAACTCGTAACCCGAAACCAGCAACCAGCAACTATTTTTCCAGGCGTTCAATCTGTGCCCCCAGATCGCGCAGCTTTTTATCGAGCTTGTCGTACCCGCGCTCAATGTAATGCACGTCCGAAACGGTGGTTTCGCCGGAGGCCGAAAGTCCCGCCAGCACCATCGCAGCCCCCGCGCGGATGTCGTTACTGGCGACCGTGCGACCGCGGAGCGGGGTCGGGCCGATGATCAGCGCCTGATGTGCGTTCAGAACCTCGATGTGCGCGCCCATTTTCTCAAGCTCATAGAGATAGGCCATGCGGCCTTCGAACAGGCACTCGAAAATACGACTCACGCCCCTGGCCTGCGTCAGGAGAACCCCGAGCGGCGGCAGGAGATCCGTGGGAAACCCCGGGTAAATATTCGTCTGCACCCTGGTGGAGACGAGCGAACTCAATTCGCCATCCACGAAGAGGACGTGATCATGCGTGTCATACTTCACGATGCCCCCCATGCGTCGAAGGACATCCAAAAAGAGCGTGAGGTGATCGTGGTCGAGGCCATGCACGCGCACTTTGCCGCCCGTGAGAAGCGCGGCGAGGATAAAGACACCCGCCTCGAGGTAGTCGGGGATGACGGTCTCTGTCACGCACGTGAGATTCTTCTTCCCGCGAATCCTGACGGTGTGCGTACCGACGCCCTCTACCTCCGCGCCCATGCGGGCAACCATTCGTTCCACGGCCTGCACATGCGGCTCGGCCGCCGCGATGGAGATTGTTGTTTCGCCCGGAAGGAGCGCTGCCGCAAGCGTGACGTTCTCCGTCGCCGTCACGGAAAATTCAGGGAGCACGACGTGGGCGGGTTTCAGATTTCCCTGAAGATGAACGACGTCTTCGGTGCTCATGTCCTCTGCGCCGAGTTGCTCGAGCGCGGAAATATGCGCGCCGACCGGCCGTTTCCCAAGAACGCATCCGCCGGGGTACGCCATCTCGACGACACCGAAGCGGGCGAGCAAGGGACCCAGGAGCACGATAGATCCGCGCAGTTTGGAAACGTGCTCGGCGGGGATGGGCTTGCTCTGGACTTTGTGGGTACGGATACGGACCGTTCCCTCCTGAAACGACGTCTCGGCGCCCAGGTATTCCAGCGTCGAGAGGAGCATCATAATATCCCGGAGGTGCGGCACGTTGTGGAGGACGGTCTCTCCCGCGCAGAGGAGGCTGCCCGCCATCAGCGGCAACGCGGCATTTTTCGAGCCACTGACGGTCACGTCTCCGCGCAGTGCCGCCCCGCCGCGAATCCGATAACTGATATCCATAAGGCTGACAGTGTAGCAGGACTTTGCATGCAGGAAGTGGCTCTGGAAGCGGTTTTAATGGTAAATTTCAGAAACAGGCATCGATAAAACCGTCCCGCATGCGCGGGACGGTTATTGTTCCTTATTCTCTGTCGAGAAAGGGGATCTCATGGCCTTCTAAAGGCTATTGAGGTACGTGATGATGACAAGCGCGTCATTGGGGGTAAGCCAATGATTCCCGTCAGCATCCAGAAATGGATCCCGGTTTCCATCCCGAATTTCTTCGTCGATGGGACGGGAGCCAGTCCTATTCAACTCGTTCACAACGATCAGGACGTCTATGGGACTGATCACATGGTCGTTGCTCGTATCGAGCGGGTTGCGATCCGACGCCGATGACTGAACGGCAAGCTGCAGAACGACGGCAATTTCAGACGGTGCTTGTTCGGTGCCACGCATCCTTGCGCGTTCCATTCCAGGAACGAGCATCAATACAATGACAACGAACCCACAAACATCAGAAATGCTGTTATACAGAAACGTGCGTATCATGGCTGTCTCCTTCCTGAAGGACAGAGATGGCAAGGAACGATGCAGTGTGCATCGTTCTGAATGTGCATTATATTATTATACTATATATTTTGATATTGACAAGTATCCATCAACAGGCTCCAAACAGTATATATGCTACATATTTCGTTTTTTGCGCATCATTTCTGCCAACAAAAGAATAACTCCGATCGTGATACAACTGTCCGCGACGTTGAAGACCGGAAACGTTCCGACCTGGAAGAAATCGGTCACAAAACCGTCCCGGATGCGATCAAAAATATTTCCCAACGCTCCGCCCACGATGAGGCCGAACCCGATCTGTTCGAGGGGAACTTTTGCCGTGCGGAGGGCGAGAGCCGCGACGAGAACCAGCGCCAGAACGATCGTCACATCCTGCAATGATCCGGGCAACACGATGCCGAAAGCAATGCCGGAATTCTGCGTCGGCTCGAGCCCGGCAAAGGACCCGACGATCGCAATACGTTCCGAAAGAAAACTATCCGAAAGCCACTTGGAGACGAGACTGACCATGACGGATACGGCCGTTACGAAGAGGAGGAGTGGAATGTCAAAGAGTGTATCAAATGACGAAAGGGGGGCTCGATATTTTCCTCGCATCGAAAAATGCTCCTATACTGAGCGCCCCAGATGTTCCGCCGCATCGATTTACTGCTCCTCGGCCTCACGATCGTGCTGACGCTCTTCGGTCTCGCGATGATCGCGAGTGTCAGTGTTTTTGAAAGTTACCAGATTACGCAGAGGCTCGCTGAACAGGGACTCAGGGATGCTCCGGGAAACTCCTTCTACCTCCTCCGAAGTTTCTTTCACGTCATTCTTGGAATGATCGGCATGGGGATCATGACCATTGTGCCGTACCGGATGTGGGAACGTCTCGCAAAGCCTCTCTTCCTCCTGACGATCGGCCTTTTAATTCTCCTCTTTATTCCCGGGATCGGTGCGGGATACGGAACGGCATCCAGTTGGCTGAGACTCGGCTCTTTTTCGATCCAGCCGTCGGAATTCCTGAAACTGACGCTTATTTTTTACCTGAGCGTCTGGCTGCAGAAAAGGGAACAGCTTGTGGGTACGTTTCAGGAGGGATTTATTCCGTTCGTCTCGCTCCTCATCCTCTCCACCTTGCTCGTCGCCATCCAGCCGGATCTTGGATCTTTCTTCGTCATCTCCGGCATCGCGAGCGTGATGTTCTTCATTGCGGGCGGAAGCATTTTCCACCTCTTTCTCGGCGGCGGGCTCGCGACGCTCTTCGGACTGCCGATCATCCTCCAGAAGGAGTATATCCGCGCGCGTTTCCTTGCTTTTCTGCGTCCGGATGATCCCGCTATCGCGGAAACCGTCGGTTTCCAGATCAAACAGGCGCTCATTGCCATCGGCTCTGGCGGATTCTTCGGAGTCGGGTATGGAAAATCCATTCAGAAATTCGGCTACCTCCCCGAAGTGCAGGCGGACATGGTGTTTTCAGCGATGGCGGAGGAACTTGGATTCCTGCGCCTCCTGATCGTCCTCTTCATGTACAGCCTCCTCGTTGTCCGCGGCTACAAGATCGCACAGGAAGCCCCCGATCGCTTCGGCTTCATGGTCGCCACCGGCATCACAACCTGGATCGCTTTCCAGACGCTCGTGAATATCGCAGTGAATGTCTCGCTTTTCCCGCTCACCGGCCTCACGCTCCCGTTCATCAGCTACGGGGGATCGTCGCTGGTGTCGCTGCTCGCGGGCGTCGGCGTTCTCCTCAATATTTCCATGCATTCGACGGAGGAGGCGAGCCTTGCGCGGAGGACGGGAAAAGACAAAATGGGACTCAAAAAACTGTTTGTCTGAGACGGAACTTCCGTCGCTTACCCAATTCAATCGCTACAATACACACATGAAGATTCTCTTCGTTGGCGGCGGTTCCGTGGGGCACCTGGCGCCGAGTGTCGCCGTCTTTCGGGAATTGAAACGAGTGGAGCCTCTGGCAGATGCTCTCTTTGTCTGTACGGAGAAACCGGGTGACCAGGAATTTCTTTCGAAGGAAGGGGTCCCGTTTGAAACACTGCCGCTCCTCGGGAGGTCCTTGGCGCTGCCGTGGTCTTTCGTACGCGCTGTGCGGAAGAGTAAACGGATACTGAAGCGGCACCGACCGGACGTTGTCTTCAGTAAAGGGGGATCCACAAGCATCCCTCTCTGCTGTGCGGCGAAGAGGAGGCGCATCCCGATTGTGCTCCACGAATCCGACGCGGTTGCCGGCTACGCGAGCCGCCTGATTGCGCGCTTGGCAAACAAAATCTGTACGGGTTTCCCGCATGCGATTGAGGGAGGGGAGCACACGGGAAATCCCGTACGACCCGACGTGACCCGCGGTTCCCGCGAGAAAGGTCTCTCTTTCGCTCGGCTTTCCGGAAAGAAACCCGTCCTCCTCGTCCTCGGCGGCAGCCAAGGCGCGGAGGCGCTGAATGGTGTCACCCGTGAACTCCTGCCGCAAATCCTCAACATCTGCGATGTGATCCATCTCACAGGCGCCGGGAAGGAGGGAGCGCCCCCGAGGCCGGGATACTATGCGTTCCCCTTTGCGTACACCGAGTTACCCCATCTCTATGCGGCTGCGACCATCGCGCTCAGCCGCAGCGGCGCAGGAGCTTTGAGTGAACTTGCAGCCAACGGGATCCCGACGATCCTGTGCCCGCTTCGCTTCGTTGCGCAGGATCATCAACGAGAGAATGCCACCGAGGCTTCCGCAAGGGGGGGGTGCGTCGTCCTGGAACAGAGTGACCTCAAGGAAACTTTACTTTCGACGATACGGTCTATGCTGGAAGACGACAAACACGCACTCATGGCAAGTGCGTTTCGGTCTTTTGCGAAACCCGAGGCTGCAGGGAAGATTGCATCTCTCCTCCAAACGGTTGCAACCAGAAAATAAATCGGCTTTTTCCGGAACTAGGCAGAAGATCTAAAGAGTTGTCCGGCATCTTGCCAAACCGAAGCCTCCTCTTTACCCTCTCACCGCAATGCATAAATTCATCATTCCGCTTTTTGCGTTGGCCTTTCTTCTTGTGAGCTGCAAAACGCAAACCACGGAGAACACCGCACCAATTTCGGAGGAATCCTCGTCGGAAACGGGAGTGACTGTATCCTCCGCTTCTATGGAAGAGAAGAAAGACCTGATCGGCATGGATGGACGGATGCTTAAGGGGGAGCATACGGTGATCTTCCGCACGTCGAAGGGGGACATTACGGTGAAGCTCGACGCGGACGCCGCTCCGAAAACCGTCACGAACTTCGTCGCGCTGGCGGAGACCGGGTACTTCAACGGACTCACGTTTCACCGCGTGATGCCGGATTTCATGATCCAGGGCGGCGATCCGAACGGCAACGGCACAGGCGGCGAGAGCGTCTACGGCGAGTCCTTCGAGGACGAGATCAACGCGAAGAGCTATGGGTTGCACAAGAAAATGCTGAGAGACGCGGCTGCCGGACAGGAGCTGCCGGATAACCTCAAGGACAAGACGTTGATGGAGTACTACAAAACACAAGGATACGTTTATAACGACACACTCGATTCCCTCCCCATGAAACGCGGCGCGCTCGCGATGGCCAACCGCGGACCCAACACGAACGGGAGTCAGTTCTTCATCATCCAGGCGGCGAAAACACCGTGGCTGGAAGGCAAGCACACGGTCTTCGGCAGGGTCACGAAGGGGCTGGAGGTTGTGGATGCCATCGTCGGCGTTGAGCGGGATGCATCGGATAAGCCCTTGGAGCCGATTACGTACAATGTGGAAGTCCTGAAGTAGGGATGGGGTTGGGGTTGGGGCTAGGACGTTACTTTTGCTACTCTGAGAGCACGCTTTTTTGATTTCCTAACCCTAACCCTCCTCCTAGCCCTCTTCATGCGCACCCGTTTCCCTCCATCGCCAACGGGCTTCCTGCATGTGGGGGGGCTCCGAACCGCGCTCTATTCCTGGCTGCTCGCGAAGAAGAGCGGCGATCACTTTATCCTGCGGATCGAGGATACCGATCAGGAACGTAGTGTCCCCGGCGCCGTTGAAAGTATCGTGCGTTCCCTCGCATGGGCGGGTCTTCATGCTGATGAAGGGGTGATGTTGGAGAGCGACCATATCGTTCAAAGAGGATCGAAGGGACCGTACATCCAATCTGAGCGCCTTCCGCTCTATAAGAAATACGCGGATGAGCTCCTGAAGTCCGGCCACGCGTACCACTGCTTCTGCACATCGAAGCGTCTGGAGCAGATGCGCGAGGAGCAGATGAAAGCGAAGAAGGCGCCGATGTACGACCGCCTGTGCCTTTCGCTTCCCGAAGACGAGGTGAAGCGAAGGATCAAAGCCGGCGAGCCCTATGTGCTGCGGATGAAAATTCCGCGCGAAGAAGTCATCACATTTGACGATGACATCCGCGGCCCGCTCGCATTCCAGGGGAGCGTCATCGACGATCAGATACTGCTCAAGAGCGACGGGTTCCCGACGTACCACCTCGCCCATGTCGTTGATGATCACCTCATGGACATCGATCTCGTCATGAGGGGGGAGGAATGGTTGAGTTCGCTCCCGAAACACCTGTTGCTCTTTCAGTATCTCGGGTGGAAGACCCCGCGCTACGCCCACGTCCCGCTCCTTTTGAACAAAGACAAGACGAAACTGAGCAAACGTCAGGGCTCGGTCGCCGTGGAGGAGTACATCGCGAAAGGCTACCTGCCCGAAGCGCTCCTCAATTTCCTCGCTCTCCTCGGCTGGAATCCCGGCACGACGCAGGAGATATTTACACTCGAGGAGCTGAAAGATCAATTCTCCCTCGAGCGCGTTCAGAACGCGGGAGCTATTTTCGACGTTGAAAAACTGGATTGGTTCCAGGGGCAATGGATCCGGAGACTTTCGCCTGAAGAATTTGCAGCGCGTATTCAGCCGATTGTTGCCGGGAAATTTCCGTCGGCGAAGAGCGACCCCGGGTTCACGGAAAAAGCGACGCTCATTCAGGATCGTCTCACGTTTCTGCCCGAAGCCGCGGACATGCTTTCCTTCTTCTATGAAGAACCGGATGTCGGCAAGGATCTGCTTGTCAGTGAAAAACAGAAAGTGACGACTGAGCTCCTTCCGACGATCCTGAAACATCTCACGGACACTCTCGACGCCATCCCGGGAAAGGATTGGAGTATGACGACCATTCAGACAAAGCTCGACCAACTCCTGGTATCCGGCTCCCTCAAAAAAGGCCAGCTGCTGTGGCCGCTCCGGGTGGCCCTCACGGGCAAACCCTATAGCCCTGGAGCCTACGAAACGGCTGCGGCTCTCGGAAAAACAAAAACCCTTGAACGGCTCCGAAGAGTGCTATGATGCCTCTTCTATGGGCACTCCTGAAAAGATTCCGCTGGATCCAGGCTCCGTGGAAACGCGTGGAGGCGCATTCCCACGATTGACTGGAATCGCCCGGCATGCGGCTCTGCACCTTGCGCATGTATTTGGTTTCCGGAAATCTTCCGAACCCACGAAGCCGTCGGAGCCGGAAATGTCGGATGAAGAACGGCAACGAATGTGGGAAGACTGGCTTCATAATGCGTTAACGGAACCGCATCCCGCATTCGATGCAGCGGAGCGGGCATTCTTCCGCGAACTCCCGACGCTTTTGGATACGATGGGGAATGGCAAATGGGTCGCATACACAGAGGAGGGAATGGTCGCCAAAGGAAACGGAAAGCTTGCCGTCCATCAAAAAATTCAAAAACTTGGATTGCGGCATGGAACGTATACCATTCGGAGGATTGATGAAGAGTTGCTGCATCCGCGTGAAACGGAACTAGGATGGGATGCGTGATCCAGCAATTTTGTAACCGCCATGAATTCGCCATTTTTTTGTTTGAGAGCATGTTTTCAACGTGCGATCACGTCGAGCGACCATCCTCGTTTCCAGATACTGTCAATATGATATTATATTGACAGTATCCAGCTCCCGACAGAGAATTGAGTTATGTCTAAAATTGAATATCGACGGATGCCGGCTGCCGAGCGATCGGCGCTCGAGAAAGAGATCCGACGAATGCTCGGACGGTTCCACATGAACGAAGAGGGGCAGAAATTTTTAATCTCCCTGCTGACCGATAGCGAAATCGTCATGATCGGCAGACGGCTGCGGGTCGTAAGCAAGCTCTATGCCGGCGAGCGGCCCATGAAGATCGCGCGCGAAATGAAGATCAGCCCCATCACGATTCGGGCGCTGTATGACTTCGCAAAAGGGGAAAGCTCGAAATGAAATACAGGATCCAGGGACCATCCAAAGCATGTTAGACTCCCCCGGTGGATATTCAGGAACTCGTTCCCGTTGGCCCGAAAACGACCATGCGCATCGGCGGTCAGGCGCGCTTTTTTGCGTAGCCTTCAACGCGTGAGGAT
>JBBTTQ010000094.1:0-23416 GCA_038064175.1 Patescibacteria group bacterium | reverse complement strand
GGTCCGCCACGACGGCGATCGTAGGCGTGACACTTCCCCTCAATCCGGAGGTTGAGGATTTTATGAAAGATTTAGAGAGCCAGGGCGCACTCTTCCGTCATGCCACTCATCAAGAACAGCAGGAACTCCCGCCAGGCACGGTGCTCACCCCACGTCCAAGAGAGCAATCCGCCCCTCCGCAGTCTGCTGCGCCGGTGGTGACTGTTGCTTTTGTTCGTAGCGATGGTCTGTCACTCTTTCCGCGCTATCACTTCGGAGGAAATTCCGCGCAGTTCATGCTCGATGAATACCGCTTTCGCCCCGGATACTACACGTTGCGCATCACTGCAACAGATCCAGAGAAAGGAACACAGACGAGCAGAGAACAAGAATTTGCCTGGGGTGTCCTCTCCATGAATACAGATCAGGACCGATATCTTCCCGGCGAGACGGCGGATATTCACTTCGGCGTCCTCGATGAGAAAGGGGAGATCATCTGCAATGCCGACCTTACCCTCACCGTGGTTGCCCCCGATGGCTCGGAGCGTATGCTCTCCACGGACGGCGGTGCCATCGAGGTGACGGGAACGTGCGGCGTGAAGGAGGCGGGGTTCATCGAACCGGATTACCAAACTTCGATGAAATTGGACCAGCCGGGCCTGTATCGCTTGTCGCTTCGGGCAGTAACAGAAGCCCACACCACGACACTCTCCTCCGAACTTCTTGTTACTTCTTCTCCACCCTACACAATCAGCCGCAAAGCGGCAACGCGTCTCTGGCCATTCGCGCCGTCGACGATGGAGATCTCCGTGCAGTTCCTCTCGTCATTCTCCGGTTCTCTCATCGACAGAGTGACCGATGGCTTTGCGATCCTCGAAACCAACCCTGCCGCTCTTGTAGCAACAGCTCCGAACACGGGCGATACGACAATCACATGGCGCGGGTCATGGGGCAGTGGGGAAGTAGCGGCGTTTTCGTACCGCTACGATGCGCCTGATATTTCCCCGGAATTCTACCTTGTTGGCCCACTCATCCTCACCGAGTCGCACGGTATCTCCTCACAGGAATTACGGTCATGGCAGATTGCTAACGACGCTGTGCGGACGAGTGCGATCTATGCCATCGAAGCAGATGTCATTGCTTCCGGGGGCGGGGAAGGCCTTCGCTCCAGCAATTACCGACTCAGCGGCACCATCGGCGAACCGGGGGTTGGGTTCTCGAGAGCGGCAAACTATTCGCTCGGTGCCGGGTACCGTCAGGCGGTGGGGGAATTTCTCTCCCTCTCGTGTTTCACCTCCCTCGATTTGGGCAACATCCCCGGTGTAGGGCAGGCGACTGGACAGGAGAATTGCACAGCCATCTCCGATTCCGATGCGGGTTATACCCTCAGCTGGCAGGTAACGACCGGATCCGGCGGCACGGCGACCGGCTACATGATCAGCCAATTCGAGCGCACGATCTCCCCCTTTTCTCCTACAGCGCCGGGAACCCCTGAGGCGTGGTCTGTGGGTGCAACTGCAGCCGAGTGGGGAGGAAGGCTCAAGTCCGCAAGCACGGACAGCGACGCAAAGTGGGGAACAGATGTTTCCAATGAGAAGTGGCTGAATGCCGGTACGGGCAGCACGTTCCCGCTTGTCAGCCGCTCCAGCCGCACCACTCCCACCGGTTCCACAGAGCAATTGCAATTCCGTGCGGAGGTCGGAAGTAACAAAGTTCAGGCTGCGGGAACATACGACGTCACGATCGATCTGATTCTCAGCTCCCCTTAAAAGGAAGCGAGGGAGATATCCCTTGGAAGCAGCGCATGGATGTACAAAACAAATACTTCCGCTAGAATTGCGGACATGAGTGAACTGCTTCCTCCATCAGACAATCAAGATTCGCCCGCCCCCTCAGCGCCTACGGTTGTTCTGCCCACCCCTCCTCCAAACCAACCTGCCGTAGTCCGCTTTTGGCATGCGCGATGGAAACATAGTCGTTTCTTCCTATGGGGGATCGGCGTAACTGCCGTACTTTCCGTTTCTGCTATTGCGGCATTGTTGCTGCAAAACACGGCTTCGCTCACACACAATGGTCTTGCTCCATCTGGAACGGATGGAATGCACGTGGCGGACAGAACACCATCGTCTACGAAAGCGAAAGAGATGATCGCCCGGGTTCGCACGCACATCCGTCTGCCGGAAGAATTTGAACCGACTGTCGCTGAAATTATCGACGTCGAAATGCTCCGCGGCAAAAACGATTTCTACGCACAAGCGGCCAATGGCGATTATCTCATCATCACGCCTTCTTTGGCCATCCTCTACCGTCCGTCGGAAGACATTATTCTCAATGTCGTCCCCGTCACGCTGGAGCAACCAACCGTAACGGGCACATCATCTCCGTGATCCTACTCCCCCAGCTTCACCACACCGATGTCCGGAATGCTCCCATCGAACCGCAGTAACGGGAGATCCTCTGTTTCTCCTGCTGTGATGGAGGCAAGGAACGAGGAACGTTTGGCATTCCATTGTCCCGCAAGGTCATTGTATGGCTCAATGAGTTTGCGTACTTCTCCGAGCTCGCCCATGCCGCGTGCGAAGAGCTGATAATGCGCGTCATCCCTGATGGTATTCTGGTCTTCCTGTACGGAGCGCAAGAAAACGTGCGAGGACCGTTGCATGGCTTGTATCGCAGTCACTTTTTCGTAGAGCGTCTTTGCGTGCTCCATCGAGCGCTGCGCTTCCTGAATATCACGAAGATATCTCCCCTGTGCAGGCTGCAGGTCTGCGTTCTCCTGAAGAGGGACGACGTGCTCGGTGACGAGGGCCGTGTACTCGTCACCGATGTCCGCGGTGACCTCCCCGATATCTGTTTTGAGATTACGTATGGAGAAGAACGCCACAACAGCAACCAGCCCCAGCAACACTCCGGCGGCAAGAAAGAGACGAGTATGTCCACGAATCATATGGACGGCAGTGTACATGGTCTTTTATTTTTTTGCTAGCAATGCTATCGTGTTGCACGAGTTTCCTCTTTCTCTATGCACATTCTTGGTATGCGACTGTTGCTCCTCACGATCCTCCTCTCATCGAGTCTGCATGGCATTGTGTATGCAGAGGAGGGAAGTTCCGCAGGAGAACAGAGTACAGTTCTTCTCGAGGAAGAAAAGGAAAGTGGACAATTTTCTGATGATGACCGCACTGCGTCGGAATCCTCTCAGGCAGAAAAAACGCGTGAGGAGCAGGAACGGCGCCTGCTTGACGAGGCGTTCTCGCGACGTTCCACCACTACTCCTATTAACCGGCATAGCAATGTGCTCGCGGATGGCGGTTACCTCCTGCAGCCGGGCTCATTTATTGAGGTAGCAGATCCCGGCGATTCGTTCGTGCGTCAAATAACAATCCTCAATAAAGAGGGAGAAGATGCGATCTACGAGATTCACGTTCGCGATCTCGGCGCCGATCCTGAGACTGGTGGTCCTCGTTTCTATCAGCCTTGGGAGACAGGCCCGTTCCCGGCAAAAGAGTGGCTGCAACCAGCTGTGAACGAGATTGCGCTCCATCAGGGCGAAATTGCCACCATCCCCGTGACGATCACCATTCCGGAAACAGCGGATGCCGGGGACCACATGGCTTCCATTATGGTAAAGAAGAAGCGACTGACGAGAAAACCCGGCGGCGTGATTGTGAATTCATATACGGCGGTGCTCTTCATCGTCACGGTTCGCGGCGACGTACGGACGGGGGGGTCGTTTGAGAATTTCGCGCCGCAGCGGTTTCTCAATTGGTCATTGCCGGTATCGGTCGTGGCAACGACGCGCAATACGGGAACGGTGCATTTTGCACCGAAGGGGACGATCACCTTTCGCAACATTTTCGGTGTCACTGTAGATGAAATCAATCCTCTCCCATGGTATGTTTTCAGAGGAACAACAGATAGAAAAATTATTGAATGGAAGCCAAAATTTGCTATCGGCTACTACACAGTGACGTCCGATTTTTCCTTCGATGTCAAGGCGGGGGACCCCATCCCTGTCGAGCAAAGGAAAGCATCTTTCCTGGTTATTCCCCTCCTTCCCACGCTTGCCGTCCTTCTCGCGATCTTCTTTGTTTCTTTCCTCGTCCAGTTCTTTTTCAGCCGATTCAAGTTGAAGATCGAGAAAAAGTAAGCTGGAGAGCTATCGCATATTGTGCTATAATAATTGGAAATGCACAATATTTTTACTCCTCAGCGCACTCGCACGATCGTTGTGTTCATAGTTGTGCTCGTCATTGTTCTTTGTGTGGCACTGATTGGCACTCGATCTTCTTATCTGCTCCACTCTTCAACAATTTCGGTAACGGTGCTCGATCCGCTCTACGACATTACCATCACGGCCGTACCGGAGAAAACCCAGGGGAGCGCGGTGCTCACCTTCCAGATTTACCCCTTGATCGGCACGGTACCCACTGAAACACGCAAGGTGAACGTCAATGCCAGCGGTGTCGCCTCACAAGTGGGAGTCTTCCAGGCCACACCCGGCATTTATCGTCTCCTACTCTCATCGTCGTCTCACCTGAAAAGGAAGAAGCTCTCCGTTCTCCTTCTCGATAATGTCAGCATCGATTTCACGCTTGGCGGCTCGCATAAGCTCTACGCTGGTGACGTCACCGGTGATAATGCGATCACGGCAAGCGATGTATCACAGATTGCGGGGACACTCCGGAGTACGAGCGGCGGTGAGGATCTCAATAACGATGGCCTCGTCAATGGTATGGATTTGACGATGGCAATTACCAATCTCGGAAGAACCGGCGATGAACTCTAAGATACGTCACCGAAGGCAGATGCTGACTCCCCTTTACTGGGCGAAGGTCCTTCTCTGCCTTCTAATTGTGATTTCGGGCACACAGATGCCGCAGAAAGCCTATGCAGCAGCGGGGCAAATCATCAAGCTCGTCAGCACGAGCGGAGAAACCACCTTCACGGTCGGCGGCTGCTTCCGCGTCGATATCCGCGTGCAGACAGACAATCTTGACGCCAATTCCGTCGATGTGGTTCTTCCCTACTCGACCACGCTTCTGGAACCCTACGACAATGCGTTGTGCACAGGATCCCCAGCCATTTCCGTCCTGACAGATGGTCTATTTCCTTCCTATCCAAGCGCTGGCAACGCGATCACAAGCGGCACGATCTCCGTCACCGGGTACGATTCTGCAGGGACGAGCCCTGTCGATACGGGAAGCGCGCCTGTCGATCAATTGTTTGCACATATATTTTTCAAAGTAAAAGCTGCGCAAAATTCGTACACGCTTGGTTTGGATTTTACATCGGGTGACACAACCGATACCAACATGGCGGAGAATGGCGGAGGAGGCGAAGATGTGCTGGATGCGGTCGGTAACCTTACGTTGCAGCTCAATGCAGTAGGAGGTGGTGGCGACAGTGGAGGATCAACAGGGGGTGGTGGAGGTAGCGGTGGAACTGGCGGCGGCGGGGACACCGGCGTTAGATCGGGTAACGGTGGTGGTGGAACGAGGAGTGGTACAGCGAGCAGCACGCGGAGTGGGTCGGGTAGCGAAGGAGATCCGAGTGTAATACCACATCCCTCCGCACCCGTGGAAGTCTTCGATGCCCACTCCTATGGCGATGTGCCGGAGGACGCGTGGTACAAGGACGCTGTCTTGTACTTCATGCGGAACAACGCACTGGACATGGAGCGCCCCCGCTTCGAACCCAGCCGTCAGATCCTGCGCGCGGAGGCCGCGAAAATACTCTCGCTGACACATGGCATGGATGCGCAGGCACCACACACACTTTTTGACGATGTCGAGCAAAACGTCTGGTATGCCCCGTATGTCGACTATGCGGCAATGGAGGGGTGGATGAGGGGATACGAAGAGTGCTACGGAAACGTGCGACCCTGCTTTGTAGGTCCTGCACACGCACTCACACGTGCCCAGGCGGCAACGCTTATCTTGCGTTTCATCGGCGTTACAGCCGTAGAACGCGTCGCAGCATTGAACATGGTGTTTTCCGATGTTCCTGTAGACGCATGGTTTCAT
The DNA here is from genome assembly GCA_038064175.1 of Patescibacteria group bacterium. Taxonomy (GTDB): domain Bacteria; phylum Patescibacteriota; class Gracilibacteria; order Peribacterales; family Peribacteraceae; genus 2-02-FULL-52-16. The sequence continues at coordinate 17,411 of JBBTTQ010000094.1, read as the reverse complement.
GACGAAATCAGGTCTGCTGTATCGCGCTGCATCCTTCGTGGCGACGATGGTACCGGTCTCCTTCGCCCAACGGACCCCGTTAACCGTGCGGAGTTCGTGACGATGTTCCATCGTGCGCTCGTGACGCCTGTGCAGAATTGCACTTCCCACCCAAGCGGTATTGTCGAGGAAGCGTTGTCTCTCATACAAAGAGATTCGCAGGTGCAAGACAGTGGGTCGGCTACGGTGGAAGATCCCCTGCAATCCGATTTTTCTCTTGCTCCGGCGGAAATTCCTCATGAAGAGCAAGCACCGCTCGTGCATCCGGCTGCCGAAGAACCTCTTCAGCCTTCGCCGCCCGCCTCTGCACCTGTCCCCTCGTTGCCGCAAAAGCGTACTCCATTGCTACGATGTGATGCTTGTCACCGGTGCGGAGAGGGATGGTTGAATGTCTGTGATGCATCGGAGTGCATGGGACTTGGAAATTGTGTCCTGAATCGCGGATTCTCGTGGAATTCCTGCATTCCTGACCCTATGTGGTGTGGAAACTAAGCTTGTCATCCCCCCCCCCATATGCTATGATAGTGGTGTCACATACATATCACCAATGTTCGCCTTCTCTCAACGCACATCTGCGTGATAGAGGCACAAGCACAAACGATATGGTGTGAAGTATTCCTCTTAGGTTCCGCTCCTTCACAGCACCGCACGACGATCCCAGATGCAGCTCTCCTTCGAGTGCCTTTCTCTAGAAGATCTGGATCCTGGGATCCTTCTCCCTCTCAATTTTTATTCATACCCATACCAACACTTTATTATGGAAAACATACTTCTTTCCCCAGAACGCTCGGTGCGCGTGCTGACGGTAGGGATCTCTGCTGCGGCAGCCCTCTACCTGATCGCCGCCCTTGTAACAGAGCCCATGCGCGGGTTCGCTGCTACCGACGTAAACGGCAAAGTCTCCGTGACTGTCACGGCTACTGCGTCTTCCCTCACGTGTACCGACGCCAACGGCGACAGCAACGGTGACGACGAGAACCTGACAATCGGTTCTATTGGTGTCGGTCAAGATACCGGTAACTACGCCACCACTAAAGACATCCACTGCAATGTGAAGTCGAACAACAGTGCAGGCTACACACTTGCATGGAGAATCACGACCGGTTCCGGTGGTACAAGTACCGGCTACATGATCAGCCAGTTCGAGGACAAAATCTCTCCCTTCCGCTACAATAACAGCAACGATTCAGAGCTCACTGCCACGCAGTGGAGCACGAACGTCGCTGCGACCGACGCGGACTGGGGCGCACGTCTCTCCTCAACAAGCAGCTCCTTCTCAGAGGATCACGCGTCAAGACAAATCACGAACTCCGAGTGGGGTGCTGATGGTGGCTCTGAGAAATGGGCCCGTGTCGCCTCCGGTTCGTCCGTGATCTTCGCAAGCTCGACGAACGAGACAACGGATGCTGGCGATGACCACTTCGTCGGATTCCGCACGGAAATCGGATCGTCTCGTATGCAGCCGTCCGGCACGTACCAAGTCGAGGTCGACTTCACCACAGCAAACGATCTGTAAGCTTCGTCATTACTGATGGAGCGAAACCCTGAAGAGGAAATCACAAGCCCCTGCGCAAGCGGGGGCTTTTTTGTGACCCTCAAAAAGATTGCCTGATCTTGGTGAGGTTGCGTCGAGCTCGCGCATGATGAGGACTATGCCTGAGTGCTTCCTCGAAGGACTGGATTGCTGCGGCTATTTCTCCCCTTTTCCACTGGAGCACGCCAAGGTTACTGAGCGCATCGGCGTAGTCGGGCCTCAGTGTAAGTGCACGGCGGAAAGCCGCTTCTGCATCTTTTTCTTGTGCTTTTTCAAAGAGTGTCACGCCGAGGTTATTCTGTGCGACATGGGAAGATGGATAGATCCTCAGGACCTGCCGCATGAGTGTTTCCGTGTTCCGCCATGCGTGCGACTGTTGGAAACTGAGGAAACCGAGGAGAAGACAGACGAGCAGAACGCATGCTGTGCCAAGATGGAGGTACCACTGTCGCTGGCGTGCTTCCGTTGCAATTCTGCAGAGATGCCAGAGTCCGCCTGCAACAAGAAGAAAGATGCTGATGGATGGGAGATAGGCGTACCGGTCGGAGAAGATGTAGAGCCCCTGACCCTTCGCGAAATTGGTGAAGTGCGGTAGAAGCATAAGGAGCGAGTAACAGGCTGCAAGGGCGATATGTTTTGTGTAACGCAATGAGAAGAGCACGACACATGCCAGGATCATGCAGAGGAGCAGAGGCACGAGAAAATCCGATGTAGCGAGGGTGATCGATCCCGTGTATGGGTAGAGAACCGAAAGAGATTGAGGGAGGAAGAGCTTCTCCAGAAAGAAGATGCTGCTCTTGCATGCCATCAGGATTTTCTCCCAGAGCGTCGTCGCAACCAGCATGTCTCGTTTCCCGAAGAGCGCGATCATCCCAAAAGTGAGTGACAGTGCAACGTACGGCACCTTTTCCAAGAGCATGTTCTTGTTGATCTTCCTCCCCTTCCATACATCGAGCAGGAGGAGAACGAACGGAAGCATCAGCACCGATACTTTGGCAAAGAGGCCGAGCAGGAAAGCACCGATACTAAGAAGGTAACGAGATCGTTGCCATTTCTTTTGGTAGCCAATGTAGAGGTATGTAGAGAGAAGAAAGAAGAACGCCGAAAGGACGTCTTTGCGTGCTGATGCCCAGGCGACGGCCTCCGTGTGGATCGGATGTAAGGCAAAGAGCGCCCCTGTCGTAAGGGCGATCCAACGATTGCCGGTGAGACGAATTGCCAACAAAATAACCAGTGTGGTATTCAGCAGGTGGAGAATCAGGTTGCCGAGATGAAACGGAAACGCGCTACCTCCACCGCGCCACCAGTCGAGTTGGAATGAGACAAATGTCAGCGGAATGTACAGTTCCGGATCGTAGTTCGTAAAACCCCACGCAATCGACCGCAGCGATATCTCCTGGACAGCAGGATTGCCCGTAATGAGCGTGTCATCGTCCCATGTCACAAACCCGTTGCCGAGGCTCGGCGCGTAGGCGAGTACAGTGCTGAGAATAAGAATGGCGAATGGAGTCGCAACACCGCGATGGAGAACGAAACGGCTGACTCTATTCTTCTGGAATGTCATGGAGTGATTGAGAAGGAGAGCAGCGGATCGTATGTCTGCCCATTCATGCGCACTTCAAAATGTAGGTGGATGCCGGTCGGGCCGCGCACATTGCCGGAATTCCCCATAAAGCCGATCACCTGTCCGGTAGTCACGCTGTCGCCTTCCTGTAAGTAGAGGTCCTTGTTGTGACCATAGAGTGTCGAAAGGCCGTTCCCATGATCAATTTCGACCATCGTGCCGTACCCACCGTTCCACCCTGCCTCAGCGCGTGTGACGATACCATCTGCCACGGCAAAGATCGGTCCGCCGCCGCGAGTTTGCAAGTCGATACCAAAGTGCTCTGCGGAATATGGCTGTGTGACGAAGCAGGCGCTGCTGCAGGGCTTCCGGAGTTTCGGTACTGTTGTTGTATCAAAGGAAGTACTCTCTTCTCCGTCATTTTCTACGTCGGGCGTGAGCGGTAACACTTCTTCAAGTGCTTCTGTCGCTTGTGTTTGCGGTATAATCAGCTGCTGTCCTGCAACGATGAACTCCCCCTCGAGCACGTTGCTGTTGGCAATCTCCTCAACGTGTATACCATAGAGAGCTGCAATCTCATCAAGCGTTTGTTTGCGTTCCACGACGTGCACACGATGAGGAGAAAGACCGTCTGTGTCGTTTTCCTCAAATGCGTGGGACGTTTTCTGCACTCTTTTTCCATCGGTCGATTGGCATCCCGCCAGGATGACGATGCTTATACTGATGCCAAGAGCGGAGAGGAGACGGCGCATGATCAGCATATGTGGATACCAAAGATAGGTGGGGATAACCTACAGCAGGTAAAGGAAAAGCATTGCAGGCAATGTAGCGGTTTTTGGGCTCAGTAGTAAGGCGTTCCGTCCTCCGCGATCATGATGACATTGGGATCCTTCGGACGCTCCTGCGTTTGGATCTGCTGCATGAGGAGTAGGAGGCCAATGACGTTCGTGAAGTCGTAATTGCGCCACTTTTCCTCCAGATCTTGCACTGATTCAGGCTGCCGATTCTTCAGAGGATTGCTCATAACGGCATGGTGCGAGTGATGTCATCTGCAGCTTTCTCCAACATGTCTGCGGCATGCCGCAGATCCTCCACGGCCGACCTGATCGTTGCAGCATTCTCTTGGTTATAAATGCACAGATCTCTGACGACCATGGCCAAGTGCTCCATGCCCCGCGCAAACGTCACGACGGTCGTCGGATCTGTGGGCGGCTTTTTCGCTTGGTTGAAGCGAGCGAGCGCATCCTGTTCCACGTCATTCAAAATCGGCCTGCCATTCGGAAGGCGAAGATTCGAGTCTTCTGGATGAATCGGCACATGAGTGCTTCCTGCCGTCGGTGGTCTCTCCTCGTGCATTGCCGACTTAATATGCATTACTTTGCATCACTATGCATGAGTATATCCAAGAATGCACGGATAGCACACAATCTGCGACTCGGGCACAATACCTCAGATCAGTTTCCCCACGTCGCCTATGACCAGCCGCACAAAGCAGAGTAAGAAAGACGTCACCCGCGTCGAGGCACGTTACACCGTGCAGGAGGTATCGGAGCTGCGGCTCCTCGGACTGGCGCAGCGGTCGATTCGACAGCTAATCAAGGACGGCAAGCTACGCGTGCAGCGGATCAAAACCGAAGGCATGAAGAAGGCGCGGGTATTCATCCCTGAGAGCGCCATCAAGGAATATCTGGAGAAATACACACAGGTGGTCGAAGGATAACAGCACGCTTACGTCGTATAAACCATTGCGGTCTGCCATTTTGCTATGGCATTGACGGAGTGGCATGTATGATGAGCAGCTTTATTTACTATCCTCTCCTGCAATGAGCAACTTTCTGCCTCTTGGCATCCGCAGCCTGCTCGAGAAGACGGAGTGGAACCCGCACGAGATCGTCGTGTACTCGGCATTGCTCGAGAAAGGGGCGATGGATCTTTCGAGAATCGCTCATGAGACGAACATCGCTACCTCATCCGTGCAGTACGCGCTCGGACAGTTGCGTGAGCGGCAGCTGGTGACGAAGTTCCTCATGAACGGCAAGCCACGATGGAAGGCGAAAGAAGTGCAGGCACTCCTCCGGTGGTTCAAAGGCCATACCCAGCAGTTCATGATGCAGGAAGAAGCCGTGCGGCATTTCATCGACCAGTATGACTTCAATCCCGCAGTGACCACACCAATCGTTGAGTTCCGCGAGGGGATGAAGTCCATGAAGAGAGCGTTGCAGGAAATTGCGGAGAGCTGTGCCTCGAAGAAGATGCTCGTCGTCGCCCTGCTCCACAAGGAGCTGAATGCAGAACTGCTGCAGTATCTGCAGGAGGCATGCGCTTCACTTCGAGCGAGAGAGGTGGATGTGAGAATGCTCGTCGCTGGAGATGCGATGATTACAGGCGCAGATACGTGCCGCTTGGAGGCGGAGCGCATGCGCGATGCTCTGCACCTCTCGAGTGGCACGAGTACCATCCTGCTTCTCGTCGATGACACCGTGTACGCAATGCATTGCGATCAGCAGGGTCCGTGCTCGGCACTGATGCGATACCCGCAGCTGGCCAACCTACTGCGTGGCATGTTCGAGTGTCTCTGGCTGGGCGATGGCCATTGACATGCGATCACAGCACACATTCCGTATACAAACTACCCTCTGCTTATACGCGGACTTCGTAAGACACATACAGCGTGCACAAGCGGCAAACGCATGATTGTCGTTTCGAAATTCTGCAGACGTCTTGTTTTTGTGGATGCGGCACGTACGATGACAAACCATTTTTACTATCCTATGCGAGATAACGTTCGTATCCCACACTCGGCGATTCTGACGCTGACAGACGGCTATCCTCATCCGATAAGGTTGGGGCAGGAAGCGCTCTTTACAGTCAAACAGGCAGCGCGGATGCTCGACATGACGAAAGAGGAGGTCACCGAACTCGTGAATTCGAAGAAGCTCGCTTCGATTGTTCTCAAATAACCCTCTTCCGATGACTCCAACCATACGACAGTGGGAAAGGCAGCAGGAGAAAAAGCAGCTGAAAGAGGCAGCAAACCTCATCGTGTATCACTTCCAAAACGAATTCTCAAAATTGGGGAAACACGAACGCAAATTCTTGTCCTGTTTACGGGACATAAATGCATTTCTTGAAAAAAACACAATTCAGCCTACCTTTGTACCTATTCTCAGAAAAATCGCGGAGGCGCTGAGTCTCTACAACCACAATCATCGTGTGCTGAAGGACATCGAGCGTTTGGCCTATTGTGACATTCCTGAATAACGGGCGTACCATACAGATATACCGAAATCCGAACTGCCCGAGGGCTGTGCGGATTTTTTGTGTGCCATATGCCTAAAGAAAAGACCCTGATCGGCAAGAAAATCGAACCTGCCGTCTATGTAGCACTCAAGGATTTGAAGCCAGCGCCGTGGAATCCGCGCATGATTGAAGACAGAAGGTTTGAACAGTTATGCGACTCCCTCAAAAAGAGACCAGAGTTCATGGAAGACCGACCTCTTCTTGCCACAAGAAAGGGCACCATTTACTCGGGAAATCAACGCTATAGAGCAGCCGAGAAGCTCAAATGGGAAGCCATACCGGTGAAGTACTCCGATATCTCGGAGAAAGAGGCGGTAGAACGCGCGCTCATCGAAAACAATCACTGGGGTCAGTACGTTGAGGAGGATCTCGTGGCGCTTTTGAATGCGCACCACCTTGATCCCGAGCAGTACGGTTTCAGCAGTAAGGAGATCGATCAGCTGCTAAAAAAACTCAACCCTGAAGACGTGGTCCAAGACGAGCCTCCGCCCGTTCCCAAAAAACCGAAGACGAAGCTCGGCGATCTCTACATTCTCGGAGAGCATCGGCTACTGTGCGGTGACGCGACAAAATTAGACGATGCAAAGAAGCTGATGAACAGCCAGATGGCAGACATGATCTTCACCGATCCTCCCTATAACGTGAACTACGAGGGAAAGACGAAGGACGCGCTCAAGATATCGAATGATAAGTTTGCCTCGCCAGAGGCGTTTCGGAAGTTCCTGTGCGACGCTTTCTTGAGCATGGCCGGAGTCTCGAAGAAGGGCGCGGCCGCGTATGTGTGCCACGCTGATTCCGAAGGCATGAACTTCCGCACAGCATTCGAGCAGGCGGGATTCCTGCTGAAGCAGTGCATCATCTGGAATAAGAACAGCTTCGTAATGGGCAGGCAGGATTACCAATGGAAGCATGAGCCTCTTCTGTATGGGTGGCGTGAGGGAGGATCTCACAGCTGGTACGGCGGGAGAACGGAAACGACAGTGTGGGATATCCGAAGGCCGACTGCGAGCAGGGAGCATCCAACGATGAAGCCCATTGAGCTGGTGGCCAAGGCGCTACAGAACAGCTCAAAGACCGATGATCTCATCATCGACTTCTTCGCTGGATCGGGAACCACCCTCATTGCCTGCCAGCAGCTGGAACGGAAGTGCTACTCGATAGAACTCGATCCGAAGTACTGCGATGTCATCGTGGAGAGGTGGGAGAACTTCACCGAGAAGAAAGCAGTTCTCAATCCATCATGATCTCTATGGCAACTGCCAAGAACATCGGCACAGAGGAATTCAAAACTCCCGCGCTGAAGAAGAAGCTTCTCGAGGATTACCTCGAGCACTGCAAGCAGGGACTGAGCGATGAATGCTTTCCTCCCTGCGACATTGAGACGTTCAATGCCCTTGCCGCCCAGAACCCCGATACTTTCCCTATGGGCGCTATAGGACGTGCGAGGCGGGAGAGGCAGCTTTTCTGGGAGAAACTCGGCATTACGGGCACGCTGGGCAAAATACGGGGCTTCAACGCGGCTTCGTGGAAGTCAGGCATGCAGGAACGGTTCGGAGACGATTCCAACGTCCCGATTTTCACGAGGCTTGAGTAAGAAAAGTTCGAAAGTTGTCCTGACAGCTCATTGACAGCGCCGTGGTTTACATGACTAGATGGCATATTTCCAAAGAGCGCTTTGTAAACATTGAGAGAACGAAATTTAGAGAATTTTGCAGCTGCAGCAGCCTTTCTGCTAGATTGTACGCATCCGTCTTGAGGAGCTGTCCGAGTTCGAAACTTGTCCCTACAGCTCCACCACACTTCGCTCGCCTATCGGCGAGCTCCGCGTGGCTGCCATTCAGGACGACTCAACGTTCCTCATGGCGAGCCAATGTGATAGTATTTCCGCGCATCGTGGCCCGGTAGCTCATCGGTAGAGCGCTGCCCTGAAGAGGCAGGCGTAGCCAGTTCGACTCTGGCCTGGGCCACCAATCTGGAAATCTCGCGCGATTTGCGATGATGCGCCATCCGCGTTTGGCTTCCGGACGCACCGCGTTCTCTTTCAGCAGCGCGTTCGACCCGATCAATTTGACGAATGCCGCACATCCCCGATTGCGGTATTCTTCCCCCATGTTCAACCTCGACGCAAAAGAACTGCGCCTCCTCCGCTCGCTCAAGACACCGCAAAAGATTCAGGATTTTCTCGACGGTATCCCGATGAATTTCAGAGATACGTGCATGTCGCCCCGGCGGGCGCTTCGAGAACGCGCGGCGCACTGCATGGAAGGAGCGATGCTCGCGGCTCTCGCTCTCAGACTTTCAGGGCGCCCGCCGCTCATGCTGGATCTGAAATCCTTCCCGCACGATGACGATCACGTCGTCGCCGTCTTTCGCGAAGGCAGGCACTGGGGCGCCATCAGCAAAACGAACCACGGAGTGCTCCGTTATCGCGAACCGATTTACAAATCCATCCGCGAACTCGCGATGTCGTACTTCCACGAATACTTTCTCAACGACGGCCGAAAGACGCTTCGCTCCTTTTCAAACCCAGTGGATCTTTCGCGCCTCGATCGCCGTGGGTGGATGACTTCGGAGGAAGACGTGTTCTACGTACCCGAATACATCGACAGCGCGCGGCATTTCCCCATTCTCACGCACTCGCAACTCAGGCGCCTCCGGCGTGCGGACGCAATCGAACGCACGATGGGGAAACTCGTGGAGTGGTCTTCGTCCGGGAAAATCCACTGATACCACCTCGTATGCAAAAGGTTGGGCAAAAAACCGTTCGCTCAGGAATGAACGAGGCTGTAACTGCGAATGCCGGCTAGGAGAGAATTTGTGTTCAAAGGACTTTACAGAAGTTTCGAACCTTGTATGATGACCCACCTCTTCCCTTTTTCCTATGAAAAAAAGCCTCAGTCTGCTCGTTATGGCATCCCTCCTGATCGCAGATCCCCTCGTCGTCTTCGCTGAGCTCGGGCAGGAACCTTTGGATCTTGAAGAACCGGATAACGGCATGACGCGCGGGCGCGATCCGGAATGGAGCCGCGTGCACGTGAATTATCACGGCAACCGGGAAGATCATCGGGAGTATCACATCCGAAAGCTCGAGGAACATCAGGCATGGCATAAGCAATGGAAAGCCAGCCAAGGAACCAAAACCTTTACGGAGGCGCATCGCGTGTACCACGAAGTTCTCAATGCGGAACACCGCGAAGCGCACAGAGCTGAAACGGTCGCAGCGGCTCCCCGCACGCTGAGTGTCCCCCCCGCAGCCCACGGAGGACTGATTCGGTTCGGGCGCGCGCGCCCCAGTCGCCGCTTGCTCGAGGAGGGGCAGCAGATGGAAGCATGGACGGAGCAGGTGAAGAATTTCATGCGATGAATAGCTCTCTTCGACTCTGTAGAAAATGGGTACGCACAGTATGATAGAATCGGGGGAATCGGGCTCAACCCTGAAAAACAAGACCGTGGTTCCCCACTGGGAAACTCAGCGCGATGGCGATCAGGACGGACGCGAAGAAGCGGTGGAGAGCGCCCAAGATGTCCTCCCGCACTGGGACAATGACCTGCGAAGGCTGATGTTCCGGGGAAAAATCATAAAATTATTCCGGAATCCTTCAAAAAACCAGGAACGAGTCCTGAGGGCATTCGACAAGGATCAATGGCCTGTACGAATGGACGACCCTCTGCCTGCGGATGACGTGCCGGCAAAGATAAGGTTGCATGACACCATCAAAAGCCTCAACCGACACCAACGGACGGAAGGACTCCTGCGATTCCACGGGGACGGGACCGGTGAAGGTATTCTCTGGGAAGCTCTACGCGATGGCGATCAGGACGGACGCGAAGAAGCGGTGGAGAGCGCCCAAGATGTCCTCCCGCACTGGGACAATGACCTGCGAAGGCTGATGTTCCGGGGAAAGATTCTAAAGCTATTCAAATTGCCGGCTCCAAATCAGGAACACATATTAAATGCATTCCAAGAAACAGGCTGGATGACAAAAATTGATAATCCCCTACCATCAGAAAAAGGACAGGACTCAAAAATACGTCTCAGAGAGACAATCAAGAGTCTCAACCGAAACCAGCGGACGGAAGGACTCCTGCGATTCCACGGGGACGGAAACGGCAAAGGTATTCTCTGGGAAGACACGAGCCAGCGACCGCATGATTTTCCCTCGCAGCCCACGGAGGACTGATCCGGTTCGGGCGCGCGCTCCACCAGCCGGAGCTGTGCTTTTTTTGATGCATGCGTTTGATCTTATTTTAGAGTTTGCAAAATTAATAAAATATGATATAATTACCAAGAAATGAAACAAAAACATAAAAATATACATTTGTCACATTTGAGCGCTGTGGCGGCGTCCGGAACTCTGGCTCTGCTCGTCACATCTGGGATCACGACAGGAGCGCACAGAGGAGGCTGGCATGGCCCGGCAACGGGACATACAGGTTTCCTGGCTGCGGCCGTGCTCAAGGGGGAACAGACCACGGATACTCCCCTCATGAGACAGGCAAAGCGCCTGCGGAAGCGGCTCCGCAAGACGAGCTTCCTGACGCCCCCTCTGACAGAGCTGGCATCCGCTCTGCAGGAACGGAAAATCCTCCTCGGCCGGTATACGAAGGCGGATCTCAGATCGCCCGACGGAAACACGTTTCCGGCATGGGAAATTTCGCTGCACCGCTATCCCACGTGGATCAAAGGAACGTTTACATCCGCGCGCGCGGAGTTTTCCGTGAATGAAAAACGGATAGCGGACTACCTCACGCAGAACGGCATCGAAGGATTGAAGGGTCCGATTGTATCGAGAATCTCCCTCATCGAGACGGATGATCGCGGAGTGCTCCGGGTGCAGGCCGATCAGCCCGCAAAACCCGGATACGTCTTTGACGCACCGAAGATCGCAACGTCACTCAAAGAAGTTCTTGACGAAGGAGCGTCGGTCGTAACGCTGACGCTCGATCTCAGCGCGGGATCCATCATCAACGAAACCGGACAGGATCTGGGCAAGCTCACCCTCATAGCGGAAGGCCGTTCCAATTTCGCCGGTTCCGTTCCCGGTCGCATCGCAAACGTCCGGAAAGGTCTCCGGGAGAGAACGCACAACATTCTCGTCCCCCCCGGTGAAACGTTCTCCTTCAATAAGACACTGGGGCCCGTCACGAGCTCCGCCGGCTGGTACGAGGCTCTCGGCATTTTCAACGGCGATGAGCTTCGCCCCGTGACGGGGGGCGGCATTTGTCAGGTGGCGACGACGACCTACAGAGCAATACTCCTCGCGGGATTGCCCGTGGTCAATCGCAAAGCGCACAGTCTCTACGTTTCCTACTATGAAAAATACGGTGTCGGCATGGACGCCACCGTGTATCCGGGACAGCAGGATCTCACCTTCACGAATGACACCGGCAATTTCCTGCTCGTGCAATCCTATGACGACGGCTTCGAGGCGCGCGTGAATATTTACGGAACGAGCGATGGCCGGATCGTCCGGATGGAAGGACCATACTTCGCCACAAACGCTCCGGAGGATTTGAGCGTGCATGACCGCTCCCTCGCGAAGAACGAGATCGTCTGGCGTCAACACATCACGTACGGCGGCGTGACGGTGACGAACACCATCGTGTCCCGTTACAAGACGATCCCGCTGAGCATTGCGAGAAAGTACAGCGAAGAACACATTGCAGAAGGAAATGCCGCCGTGACGCACACGGCCGCCCCGGCGCAGGGCACATAATATAGTTTCGAGTTTCCGAGTTGATACCGATTCACTCTAAGCTGAAAAACCCGAAACCCGTAAACCCGAAACCCGTAAACCGTCCGTGTTGCAGTTGCTTTTTAGAGCAGTGTTTGCGAAAGTACTCCGGATTTCCTTTCCCTCTTTTTCATGGCCGCCTTCGCTCCAGCCGCTCCCGCCACCGCCACGTCCAATAATCCCTGGTTCGTCGTCTCCGTAGGACTCCTCTGCTTTATTGCAGGCTTCGGGGCATCCTCATTCGGAGTATTTTCCAGTGTTTCCACAGACGCTCCTCCAGTGGCCGTGAATCCTCTGGCGCCCGTCCCCCCCACTCCTCCCACCGCTCTCCCCGGAGAGGCTGTCGGCGATGTCCCGGCCGTGGACAGGAATACCGACCACATCCGCGGCAATATGAACGCGGAGATATCCGTCATCGAATACTCCGATTTTGAATGTCCGTTCTGCATCCGTCATCATCCGACGATGAAGCAGGTCATGGAAAAGTACGGTGACAAGGTGAACTGGGTCTACCGGCATTTCCCGTTGGCGTTCCACCCGAAGGCGGAACCCGCCGCACTCGCTTCCGAATGCATCGCGGAACTCGGCGGCAATGACGCATTCTGGAAGTTCACGGACACCGTCTTCGAACAGAACAACTATGACTACCCCGCGATTGCCCGGGATCTCGGCATCAACGAAGCCGGTTTCAAGACCTGCTTCGACTCAGGCCGGCATAAGCAGAAGGTGCAGGATCAGATGGCCGGGGGCTCGGCAGCGGGCGTCAACGGCACTCCCGGGACCATTGTTCTCAAGAACGCATCGGGTGAAGCCAAGCTCGTTTCCGGTGCGGTTCCCCTCGCCAGCTTTGAAGCGGCCATCGACGGCTTCCTGCAGTAAATACTCTCACTCTGAAATGAGTTTCCTTGCCCGCTCAGCGCAGGACAAAAAGGGCCAGCCTTCGCCAAGGCTTCGACCGGCAGGCAAGAAAGGCAACATTGCCCTTACGGCCTTCTTTGCCCTTCCTGCCTTTCGACTGTCGCTTTCTCCGGAGCTTCCAACTCTGTATACTTCGTCGTCATCTTCCCTCCTCCCATGAGGCGCTCCTCTGCATTTTCCATCCTCTGCGTTCTCGCGCTCTCCCTGGGCGCCTGCCGAGCTGAGCCTCCTCCCATAGAATCTGAAATCCCGGAGGAGGAGGCTTCCATGGAATCGGAGGAACCCGAAGTTCTCGAGGACGTGACGTACGAAGGAACGCTGGAACTCGCGGGCATCAGCGTCTACATGGAGGGAACCCATCGCCTCATCATGGATGACGGAGAATTCCTTCTCCTCGAAAGCGATGCGGTCGATCTCAACGGATACGTTGGAGAAACGGTGTCCGTGACCGGCGACGTCCGTTCGACCGTGGAAGCTGGCGGTCTCATCATGGATGTCACGGACATTGAATTGTCGAAAGTGCAATCCAGTGCGAGCGTCTCTTCCTCAAGCCAGGCGCGCTCCATGCCTTCTTCGTCCGCAGCTTCATCCATTCTCTCGTCACAAAAGTCTTCGCTGCCCCCTGCGCCTTCTTCGACGATGTCATCGCAGGCTTCGTTCGCGTCTTCCGTGTCCCTGGGCGATGCGGGACAGACGAGCGCCAAAACCCAGGCGATGGCAAAAGACGATCTCGCGACGGGGCAATGGACGCAACAGTACTGCACGTCCCATATCGGCTTCTGCATTCCCGTGCATCGCAATTGGTGGTTCAAATCCTTCGGCACGACGACGTCTTATCTCTGGCACGTGGAAGTGAGCCCCGAGGAACTGCAAGGCCTCGGAGATGGCCCCCTCGTCATCAATCTCGCTGCGGGCAGCATTCCTGACTCCGATGATGCAAAGATCAAAGAACAGGGGGACTTTGTCGTGGGACTCCGCTCCTGGACGGAGAATCGTCACTTCGAAATCACGGCTCCGAAGGAGCTTCAATCGGCGGTGGAGTACATCACAAAAAACCTCACCGCGTATGAAGCAGAGTAATGTCAGCCTTTGAAGCACTACATTCTCAACCCTCAATTTTGAACAAATTCCAAGCATTAATGTTCCTGAGGATTTTGGGGGTTATTTAGCACTTGGTGCTTACAATTTAGAATTTTGCATGCTCTAACATTCTTTGTGCAGATCGCTCTATGTCGTATACTGTTGCCCGGATGCCTCACTTCACCTACCTTGCCAGGAACCCAGAGGGTCGCATCGTCCGCGGAACCATCGACGCGCTCAGCGTTCAGGCGGCCCGTGAGTCCCTTAAGGAAATGCACATGCAGGCGGAGGAGATCTATGAAGTGACGGAGGAAAAGCAGGCGCAGGCCCCGCCGGTATGGCAGACGACACCCGCATCCGCGTCTCCCCCCCCTGCAGAAGCTCCCTTCGGTTCTGAACGAAAGGAGCCGTCAGAGCCTCGAACGGCTTCTGCTCCACCCGCATGGAATGTCACGGACGGCAGAACTGCTCCGTTGCTGTCGCAGAGCGCGCCTGAGGAAAAGCGCGAAGCAAAATACTTCCCGCTGATCGACACGCTCCGGCTCTATGCCGGTTGGCTGCTCTCGTGGTACTTCCTGATCTTCGCCTTCGGCTCGTACGACTATCTGCGGGAATTCCCCTTCGAGATCCCGCTCGTGAGCGGGCTCTTCCAGTCGCCCGTGATCATCATCTTCGCGCTCGGAGCATTTCTGTTTTTAATGCTCTCCTCCCTTCACCGTTTTTTCAACCGTGGAATGTTCCGGGGCATCATCCTCGGCATTCTGTGGGTCGTTTTGATCGGGACGTACAGGATGAATATGTGACCGGGAACACGAAAGACGCGAAAGACAAAAAGGACAGAAAAGAAAATCAATTCCTCTCTGTCCTTCGCGTCATCTCTGTCTTCTATGTCCTCATACCAATTTGCAATAATGATGACACTCATACCGCGAAGCATTCGTCCATTAAACAGGCAAAACAGGCCCACGGTTCGTGGTGTTTAGAATGCGAAGTGGTATCAGAGTCCCAACTGCTTCCGGATATCCTGCACTTTCGACTGCTCCTCCTGCTGCGCGACTTTCTGGACCATCAGTGTCTGCAGGTCCTTCCAGTCTTCCGCATGTTTCTGTTCCAGCTTCATGAGCTGAAGGAGGTGCTTCGGCGAGAGTTCGCCAAACTTGCGTCGCTCTTCCTCCAGAATTTTCTGGAGTTCATCGATCTGGAACTGGGAGAGCTTCGGGATCGCCTGAATGATGCGCCACTTCTCGTCTCGAGTGAGCGAGATGCTTCCGCGGAGGAGCGTGAGAAAATTCTGCTCATCGAAATTTGTCTCCGGATGCGCCGGAGTGACGATTTTTTCATTCGAAAGTTTGGCGGCGATGGACCCGAAGCGGTAGTCCTTCACTTCCGCAAGGATCTTCAAGTCCTCATCGTCATACCCCATCTCCTTGGTCGCTGCCGTGCCCGGGGGGGGCGGCGGAGGGCCGCTGTCCTGGGGCGGCGCCACGCCGTCATCACCCATACCGGCGCCGCCCGGCGGCGGGGGAGGTGGAGGGGGCGGGGCGGAGAAGACCTGCGTCGGATCGAGACCGCCTTGGGGCACGGGATCGCCTGGACGCGGAAGCGGATTGCCGGAGCCTTGTGTCTGGTCGTCAGCCATAAATCCTGCCTAGTTTAGCAGCATCCTTTCCGAACACAAATCGTTCCTTGTACAAGAAATCACGGCTGGAAGTGCGAATTCAGCGGGAAGATGACAGAACAGGACGGCTATCAGTGAAAATAAATTCCGGAGCCGCAAAGTTAAATTTGTCGCGGAATTCGTCCTCTGTATAACCGAGGCGCTCGGCAACTTTTGCCTGATCTTGCAGTTCTATTTGGTTAATTCGAACGGTGCGGCCGTCTTTGGCTTCGAGAGGGATAAAATTCACCATAAGAGAAAGGGGTAAGAGATAAAATAAAAACCCTCTTTGGGAGGGCTTGGTGACGAAGTGAAGATTCTTACAGCGTCGCCTGCCCTCGCACGGAGCGCATCATCATCTGCATCATCATGTGGCGGGCAGGAAATGTCATGAGCGAAGCAATCCTAGACAAGGCTTTTTCGAAGTCAAGAACCGCCGGCAGGACACATGTATTTGTAGCTGACTCAAGCCATTAAACAGTGATCGAGTCCGCGCGAATCCCAAGGGAGCGCTCGGCGGCTCTGCGCGCGCGGACGACGAGCTCAGGGTTCAGGAGCGATCCGAGTGCCGTATCCGGGATCCCGCTCTGCCGGAGTCCGTAGAGCTCTCCGGGGCCGCGGAGCTTCAGGTCGATCTCCGCAAGCATGAACCCGGAGTCGTGCTGCTCCATGGCCTTGAGTCGGATGGAACGTGCCTGCGACTCGCTCGTGGTAAAAAGGAAGCAGTAACTCTTGTGATCCGACCGTCCGACGCGTCCCCGAAGCTGATGGAGTTGCGCCAGACCGAACCGTTCCGCCCCCTCGATCAGAATGATCGTGGCATTCGGAATGTCGATCCCGACTTCGATGACGGACGTCGAGACGAGGATATCCGATTGCCTCTCCCGAAAGGTCCGCATAATGTCCTGTTTTTCTTCCGGCGGTAATCTGCCGTGCAGCATGGCGATGCGTCTGTGCGGGAATTCCTGTTTGAGTCTCTTCACTTCCGCTTCCACATTGCGCACCTCCGCGAGTTCATCGCTCTCGGAAATGAGCGGGCAGATGACGAAGACCTGCCTCCCCTCTTCGATCTCATGATCAATGAAGCGCTCTATGATCCTCCGATCCTTGGGCGCCACGACTTTAGTTTCAATCCTCTGTCTGCGACCGGGTTTCTCGAGGAGCACCGAAAGATCGTGGTCGCCGAACGCAGTCAAGGCCAGCGTCCGCGGGATGGGCGTCGCGGTCATCGCGAGGAAGTGCGGACTCCCCTTCTCCCGAAGGCGCTGCCGCTGGAGGACGCCGAAGCGGTGCTGTTCATCGACGATGACGAGACGGAGATCCTTGAACCGGACATTATCCTCGATGAGCGCATGCGTACCGATGACGATATCCATGGTACCGGCAGTCAAGCTGGTCTTGATCGCATCTGCGTCTTTTTTCGGCACCGATCCCGTGAGGAGCCCGATCGTTGGCAGCCGAAAGTCGCTTGTTGCTTGTCGCTTGTCGCTTGTCTGCTGACCAGTGACCAGCGACGATGGACAAGTGACTTCCCGTATTTGTAAATACGAATGAAAATTCAGAAGGAGCCACGAAATCCCCTCC
>JBBTTQ010000093.1:0-2507 GCA_038064175.1 Patescibacteria group bacterium | reverse complement strand
TGATTTACAATGGGGACAGTGCATGGTAGGTGGGAGGCAAACTTGCCTCGTCGCAGCATTGTAAGGTACAATGCGGCACATGAAAAAGCTGCAGTGGGAGCAAGTTTATATGCAGTTTCTTGGGGGAGGGAACCGTAATCAGTGACCGCTTCTGTTCAATGAGCCGATTACTCTTCCAGCCGCTTCGCTTTGCGCGCGCTTGAGGGAAATCGCCTGCTGCTCCTGCACCTCGGCATCCCGCTTGGGGTCAGGCTTCGGATTTCGCAGTTGCCGCAAAGCTTCATCGAACGGGGGAATAGTGATTGCATCAGGCTTATTCATAAAATGAAAGGGGAAATGTGTACGGCTTGTACCGAGGAAATATGGGAAAAGCAATGCTGAAAGGGTGGGGTCACTCTATATTTGGCTCCCGTAAGCGAAAAAAATATTTTACATAGAGGGAACCAAGCTTCTCTACGGTTTTACGATGCCCGTTCTTACGATATTGCCGGAATTTCCTGTGAGATCGATGACGGTCGACGGAGGAACGAATGGGAGAGTGCCGGAATCGAGGATCAGATCGGGCAACAGGCGAATGGATAATGGAGAATTGGTAGTTGAGAATTGATATTCGATCTCATCAGTACTGTAGGGGTTTGGCCGGCCGTGGATGTTCGCGGACGTCGTGCTCAGGGGGTTTCCGAATCTCTTCGCAAGTTCCATTGCGACGGAGTGCGAGGAGATGCGAACACCAAGACTTTGTTTACTGGTTTCGGGTTTACGGGTTACGGGTTTGTGCGCTTGCGAAGATGTAAGAAAAATTTTTCCAATCATCTCTTTTCTGAGCGGAAGAATCAGCGTCAGCGGGCCTGGGAGATGGTTCTTCGCGAGGGCCGAAGCCTCGTCATTCCACTCCACCCACTTCTTCGCCTCGTCGACGTCCGGAAAGAGTGCGCTCACGGGTTGATCCGCCGGCCGATGTTTGATTGCAAACAATTTCCGTATAGCATCAGGATTCGTCAGATCGCAGGCGAATCCGTAACACGTCTCCGTGGCATGGGCGATGACGCCTCCGGAGTGGAGGATATGAAGCGCCTGTTCCATGCCGTTTTTTGCCGTGATGATCTTCATCGGGAATGCAGGGTAGCATAGGCAGCTCTGCCTATGGGCGGAGCGCCGAGAGAACATCAAATTCAGATCGAGCAATCCTGATACCACTTCGCATTCTAAACACCACGAACCGTGAGCCTGTTTTGCCTGTTCAATGGACGAATGCTTCGCGGTATGAGTGTCATCATTATTGCAAATTGGTATGACATTGTTTGCTTGAAATCCATATCCTTCTCACCCATCGGCTGGAAGCCGATGCCACCCTTCCATAAACCGGAAAGTTGATATGATATCATATTAACAGTAAACCCAAAACCATGTCTTACGCCTCCACTTTTTTCTCATACTTCCCCATCACTTCCTCGATCTTCTTCTCAAGGATCGTCGACATGCTGACCGTGAGCGGGAGTGGCACAAATTGTTTACCGATCTGAAGCTGCACCTTTTCCCGGCCCGGGAATGTTTCGAGGATGCGCTTGAGGTCGAGGAGGAGCTGCTTCGGGGCTTGCTCGGGGAGCGGGATCGTGTGAATCGATATGCTAGTGGGGGAAGGCTCCGGAGCCGCCGAGACGACGGGAAGAGCACTGCGCGTGGAGGCTGAAATCTCCGCAAAATTGATGGCGTGCAGAGACTCATCTGTTTTCATGCCGGCGATGATCCAGGATCCCAGAGGTCCGAAGAACGGATCATCCGTTTCCTTCTTCTCCGTAACCGCCATCGTTTCTCCGGCGATCACATTTCCCTCTTCGTCGACGAGGTCGATCGTTTCACCGGCGTGCGTGTCGATTCTCGCCAACATCAGGCCGCTCTTCGCTTCCTCCTCGTCGAAAAATCCTTCGGCTTTCGCGTGCGCGATCATCGTCTGGAGCGAGGCGCGTTTGATCGCGTTCGCGCGGATCTGCAGTTGTCCCCCGCGGACATCGAGTGTTCCACGAACGACGAGGACCGTATCACTTTGTCCCAGCAGCGGCTGCGCATCGGTAAAGACGCGGGGGAAGAGCGTCACTTCTATTTTTCCCGTGGGGTCTTCGAGCTGGAGGATGGCCATCGATTCTCCTTTTTTCGTCGTGAGCTTCTTCACACCCTCCTCCACCCCGGCGATGGTCACTGTTTTTCCTGCCTCTTTCTGGCTCAAGTTCGCAATAAGATCCGCTTTCTTTCCGATGTACTTCCGGAGGCCAGCGAGGGGATGGCTGGAGACGTACATACCGAGAGCCTCGCGTTCCCACTTGAGTTTTTCGAGAGGCGAAGCGGGCGGAGTCTCCGGAAATTCAATGGCGCTTTCCTGGATGCCGGTCTTAAGCGCCCCAAAGAGATCCCCTTGGGCGTCGCCCGCGTCGCCAGCGGACTTTCGAAAATCGATCATCTTCTCGTAGTTTTCCCATTCCGGCGGTCGCAGAGCGAATCCAGCGCTCCCG
>JBBTTQ010000092.1:0-2494 GCA_038064175.1 Patescibacteria group bacterium | reverse complement strand
GATTCGTATCCCAACCACCGCACTGCGTCGCTCTGAGATTTTCCGGGATCGTCTCGGTGGTCATTTTTTCGATCTCCTCAAACTTCACGGGATCCTGAACCGAAAACCGCGCGGCTGATGCAGTTTGGCTCGGAGAGAGCGTGATGAGGCCGAACAGGATGAGAAAAAACGGGATGCGCATGTGTGTCTGACAAATCCAGTCATTGTAGCAGAAAAATGGCTTCAGAAGGAGCTAAGGACTGCCGAAAAACCCATCGTTGCCTTGACGAAAACCATTCTTAGCTGAAAGCATTCAATAAAATATTATTTCAAAATAAAATTCAATTTTTGAAAGACAAATCCGTTGCACGGAGAAGGTGTACGAGTGTACAACTTCCATGCGTCATTGTCGGCAGCACGCACTGCTCGTGACCTCCTTTCATTCCATACCCCCTCCGTTATGTTCTCTCTCAATCGCGTGCACATCATCGGCTACCAGACACAACCCGTATCCCTTCGCCAGACGCCCGGCGGCACGAGCGTTACGGATTTGAACGTGGTCGTTCCCTATTCCTTCCAGGCTGAAGGCGGCGCTCAGGTCGAAGCCAAAGGTTTCCATACGGTGACCCTCTGGGGCCCCATGGCGGAAGTTGCTTCCAAGTATGTCCGCCCCGGCGGCCAGATATTCATCGCCGGTCGTCTTCAGACCGATAGTTGGGAGGATGAGAAGAGCGGCGAAAAAAAAAGCCGCACGAAGCTCGTCGCGCTCGACCTCATTCTCCTGGATCCGAAAGACGGCCAACTCCCCGCTCCGAAAAATGCGCCTCACGTCAGCGGATGCCTCAATCGCGCGGACATCATCGGACACGTCACCCGCGATCCTGAAATGCGGACGACGACGTCCGGTCAGAAAGTCCTGACGCTCGGCGTCGCGACGAACGAGCGCTGGAAGGACAAAGCCACCGGCGAAGACAAAGAGCGCGCCGAGTACCATAACGTCGTCATCTGGGGCCCCCTCGCGGAGGAAGTTTCGCTCTACATCAAGAAAGGCAATCGCGTCTACGCCTCCGGTCGCGTGCAGACCAGAAGCTGGGAAGCGAAAGATGGCAGCAAGCGCTACACGACCGAGGTGATCGCGGATTCCGTCCTGCTCCTTGGAGCGAAGAATCCTGTTGCGGAAGTCTCAGTCCAGGCCGATGTGACACCGCGTCGCGCCGAGTCCCCCACACCCTTAGAGACGCAGGAGCCCGCGGTCGCGGCCCCGGAGATCGCCTACGCCTCCGAGATCAAAGCCGAAGATTTGCCGTTCTAGCCATTTCAAAACGAGGGGATGTTCTCCCTTCGTTTTTTTGATACACTATTTTCTTCGTATGGAACATCAATCCGACACAGGCACGAACGATCCATCACAGGGGCATCAGAAGAATATTCAGCCGGCATCGGCATTGCCACGGGTCACCACATTGAAGGTCAGACGATGGAACAATCGTTATTGTTTCGTTCTGGACCATCGAATCGGGGACGAGCATTTTGTCATTCGTTACCTGGATGAAACGCGCAAGGAAGCGGAGAGGACGCTTGGGCGTCTTACCTGCAGGCATCCTTTTACATGGCCGGATGTCCGTCTGTGTCTGCAACGAATGAATGAAGGGCAAAAAAGGCGCGCCAGTGAACTTGCTCAGATGAGAGGCATCTAAAATCCGAATGATCCATTCAGCTCCACGAATCGCATCTCCACATCGAGCGGCTCGGATATTTTCTCCCGCACGCGCTCGACGACGGATTTCGCATCACTGTAAGTCGCATGTCCGACGTTCAGCAGGAAGTTCGCATGCTTTTCAGCAATCTCCACATCTCCAACCTTCAGTCCCCGGAGTCCCGCGGCGTCGATCAGTTTCCAAGCCGGCGTATCTCCGACTGCCTTGAAGCAGGAGCCGGCGGTTTTGATGTGCGGCTGCGTTTCGATCCTTTTTTGCAGAAGCGACTGAATTTCACGTTCGATCTCCGCTTGCGGACGCGAAGGAATTTCCAAAATCACCCTCCAGATAATCGGCGCTTTCCACTTTCCACTTTCCACTTTCCACTTTTTAAATCCACTTTCCCTGTACGAAAACCCGCACTCTTCCCGCGCGACGGTTTTCCATGCTCCGTCATAGAATTCCACTTTCCTGATGTATCGATCGATCCAGATTCCCTTCGGCCCCTGTCCGGCGTTTCCGAACGCCGCTCCCCCGACAGTTCCGGGGATTCCCGCGAGCTGGGACAAATCCAGACTTTTTTTTGCAAGTTCATTGATGAGCATTGCCAGATTTTTCCCGGCTTCGACACGAACGGTGTTTCCGTCTGCTTCCACCTTGTCCGTTTTGAGACGGATAACCAGTGCTTCAATCACTCCGTCCGCAAATACGGTGTTGCTTCCGCTGCCGAGCACAATGAGCGGAAGATTATTTTCTTTCGAAAACCGGAAGCAGAGCTCCGCATCCTCACGCGTTGAAGGCTCCGCAAAAAAGCGCGC
>JBBTTQ010000091.1:0-2841 GCA_038064175.1 Patescibacteria group bacterium | reverse complement strand
ATGGGAATCGAACCGCACCCTGGAGCGCAACTGGCTGGAGAAGGCCGATATCCTCCTCACGAGAGTCTTTGAGAAACAGGAGGACATTGATAAGCCCGTCATCGTGAAGTTCCACGGCGCCGGCGGAGGATTCGGATACTTCGTTGCGAAGTCACCGGAGCAATTCTATGAGGTGAAGAATCGCAAGTATCCCGATGATCAGGATTTCGTCCTCCAGGAATACATCGTGGGCGTCCCCGTTTACATCCACTACTTCTATTCGCCGATCACGAAGGAACTCGAGATCATGAGCATGGACAAGCGCTACGAATCGAACGCGGACAGTATCGGGCGCATCAAGGCGGAGGATCAACTCGCCGCGAACATTCACACCTCCTACACCATCGTCGGCAATATCCCGCTCGTCGTCCGCGAGTCGCTTCTGCCCGAACTTTTCGAGATGGGTGACAGGGTCGTGAACGTCAGTCGGGACCTCTGCGGCAAAGGACTCTTCGGCCCCTTCTGTCTGGAGACGATCATCACGAGAAAACTCCAGATTTTCGTATTTGAAATCAGCGCACGCATTGTCGCCGGGACGAATCCCTTCGTGGATGGTTCTCCGTATACGGCCCTCAAGTACGATGTGCCTATGAGCACCGGTCGCCGCATCGCGCGGGATATCAAGCAGGCGATCGAGTTGGGTAGACTTGAGGAAGTGCTCGGTTAATCGCTCTTTCAGGCTTTTTGATTCGTTTCTCGTTTGCTCGTTCCTCGTTCCTCGTTTTTCGTTACACTCCCCCTATTGATTTCTCCCCCCTACTATGACTCCAGAGGTCGCTGCAGAAGAGTTCCGTATAAGGAAAGAAGATTTTCCCGTCGAAACGATGCGCTTCCTGACAGATCAAATTTCTTTGATACATATAAAAATTATGAGAACCGCATGCGATCTGGCCGCAGCAGAGGATCCGGACAGTGATGTGTATAGAGCGGAACCGAAGCATGTGACTCAGGCAATACAACAACTTGGTTTGGAACACCTCCTCACTCAATGAATTCGTCAGAACTCATCGACGGCTACGATCTGAAAAAACTCACCGTCGGCGCGCTCGGGGGTCATAGCGCTCTCGACATCTGCAATGGCGCGAAGAAGATGGGGTTTCAGACGCTCGTCGTGGCGGAGGAGGGGAGGGAGAAGACCTATACGAAGTACTACCGGGCCAGAAAGCTCAGCAAAGAGGGGACTGTCGGGTGCGTCGACGACGTGATCGAGGTGAAGAAATTCAGGGATATTCTCGATCGCAATGTTCAGGATGCATTGCGCTCGAAGAACACCCTCTTCATCCACAGCCGGTATTTCTGGGTCTACTTCGATGACTTCGCGCGTGTCGAGAATGATTTCGCTGTTCCCATCTTCGGCTCCCGTTCGCTCCTGAAGCTCGAGGAACGCGACCAGCCGTACAATCAGTATCATCTGCTGAAGGATGCGGGCATCCGGGCGCCGAAGCTCTTTGAAAAACCGGAGGATATCGAGATCGGTCGGATGGTGATCGTGAAGGCGCACGAGGCCAAGCGCGGTTACGAACGCGCATTCTTTTTGACCATGGCCTCGAATTTCGAAGCGCGCGCGAATGAGCAGATCAAGCGCGGTGAGATTACAAAGGAGGGGCTCAAAGAAGCGACCATCGAGGAATTCGTCGTCGGCGCGCCCGTGAATTTCAATTTCTTCTATTCACCGCTCTCGGATGAGCTGGAACTCCTCGGCACGGATACCCGCAGGCAGACGAACTTGGACGGCTTCCTCCGGATGACGGCCGAGGATCAGACGTGGGCCAAGCAGTTCACGCCGGTCAAAATGATCGAGACGGGGCACATCGCCTGTACGGTGAAAGAATCCATCCTCGAGAAGGCGTTCGATTTGGGCGAACGCTTCGTCCGCGCGACGCAAGCGAAGAAATGCGATCCCACGGGGCGGGGGATCATCGGCCCCTTCGCGCTGCAGGGGGCGGTCGTCGCAGACGAAGGCAGGGAAGACATCGTCATCTTCGACGTTTCCATGCGGATCCCGGGTTCCCCCGGTATCCGGAGTACCCCGTACAGTGGGTACCTCTACGGCGAACCGATTTCCATAGGTGAGAGGATCGGGATGGAGATCCGGAAAGCCGTCCGCGAGAAGGCGCTGGAAAAAATCATTACCTGAATCAGCATCCGCGGGTTGTAGTCTTCGTCCGCCTCGCGCGGACTACGGCCGCCAAGGAAGACCCGCTTCCAAATTTTCATATTTTGAACACAGGGGAGCGCGTCTTCGACGCGCGTTTTTAAAGTTGGTGGAGCTGAGGGGGCTTGAACCCCTGGCCCCCTGCTTGCAAAGCAGGTGCTCTACCACTGAGCTACAGCCCCACGACCCCGGCAGGATACTATACATTTTGAAAATCGAGCACGGTATTTTTTTATCACGCCTTGCTTCGCAAGGCTGGGCACTGATCTTTATCCCCACGACCCGGGCAGGAACTATAAATCTCCTCAACCGAGCATCATTTTTTATGACGCCCCGCTTCGCGGAGCTCAGCACGGAGCCACAGCCTTTGTTGTCTTTCAAAATGCAGCCGGTGAAGCATCCGGGCGCAGCCCCGGAATCACCATCCTGAGCGGCGCGAAGAGGATGTGAGACGTTCCCGTGAGTTCCGCGATGCTCCAGAAGAAAATGAAGATCGCCAGGATGATGATGAAGTTATAGACGCCGCCGATCTTGTTCATCCAATCCGCCTCGCCGATCACGTCGCCGACCTGCTGGCGGAATTTGAGGAGGAGGAACGAAGCGATGATGCCGAAGAGGGCGAAGAAGGTACTCACAGAAAAATTGAA
>JBBTTQ010000090.1:0-7181 GCA_038064175.1 Patescibacteria group bacterium | reverse complement strand
AGCCGTCTACGCTTGGACGAAGACGCAGAGCTCGGACGGCCGCCTCGAGAACGCCGGGGAGTGCGTTCCCAAGGGCGCGTACCTCGTCGGGTACGGCCCTGACCATGCGTACGACCGCCTTGGCGTCCTCCTCGTCCGGAAGTTCCGAGCCTTGGTCTCTTGAAGGCTTGAATCTTTTGAATTCTTGAATTTCGGCTACAAATTTTCCGGTGGCATTATTGCTATATAGCCATTTATAATATGTATGGTGTCCGCTAATGCAGTCGGGATTACGGTTCCGGCTCGCTGCCACCCCAGATTCGTTACCACTGACGCTCTGCTAGGTGGGACTCGCCGGAATATCGCGTCTCTACGGAGCACGGTAGTGCGCGAGCGAAGACTGCGAAGGAACTTCTTGCTCATTCTCAGCCTCGGTATCGTCTCCCAAGACGGTTGCGGGCGAATCAAATTCAGGGGAAAGAGGCTATAGGCCGCAAGGCAGTAAACCTCGATCTTCGGTGTCTCAGACGGGAATGGGCAATACGAGCTCGGACGGCAACCTCGTGAACGCCGGGAAGTGCGATCCCAAGGGCGCGAACCTCAACAGGTACAACCCTGACAATGCGAACGACAACCTTGGCGTCCTCCTCGTCCGGAACTTCTTCTCGCAAAGATCGAAGGGCCTCCCGACCGGAGGCCCTTTCGGTCAAACGTCCTTCGTCGATTTGATCCATCCGCCGAGCATCCGTCCGATCTCGTCGACCATCTCCTCGAGCAGACCGTATTTCTTGAGGTCCATGATCTTCAGATCCTTGGCGAGACGCAGGAAGACACGCAGGACATTGAGTTTTACACTCACCTGTTCCAGCGGCTCCAATTTCTGGGGCTTGCGCAGCTGACTTGCGAGCAGAATGCCCTCAAGGATCTCCAAAATGAGATTCTCGCAGCGCTGCCAGAGAGCGTAGCGATCGTGTTTGGGCACGCTGCCCCGCAGCTCGTAGAGCTTCTTGGTGAGTTCGTATGCCTTCTTGAAGATCGGAATTTCTAGTTCTTCCATAACGTTATAATTCATGAAAGTGCACAAGTGTATCTTCGAGCGCATTATCTCGCTAGAGAACTTATTCCTCGCGTGGGAGGAGTTCCGCAGAGGCAAAAGCGCCCGCCAAGACGTGCAGGAATTCGAGTGGAAGCTTGAGCAGAATATTTTCTCCCTCTATCGGGATCTCCGTTCCCGCCAGTACAAACATGGGGCGTACAAGGGATTCATGATTTGCGACCCTAAGCAGCGCCGGATTCACAAGGCCAGCGTCCGCGATCGTGTCCTTCACCATGCCGTCTTCAAGATACTAAACCCCATTTTTGAGCCGACCTTCATCGCGCATTCTTTTTCCTGTCGTGAGGGAAAAGGGACGCACAAGGCGGTGGATGCCCTGACGCGGTTCCTGCGGAAGACAAGCCGGAATTACACGTCACGATGCTTCGCACTCAAGTGCGACATTCATCAATTCTTTGCTTCGGTCGATCATGCCATCCTGCTCTCGATCCTCGGCAGGACAATCAAGGATGCGGACGCGCTCTGGTTGCTCAGGGAAATTGTCGAGAGCTTCCGGACACCGGGAAATCCGGATGACGATTGCAAAGGAATCCCTATCGGCAACCTCACGTCCCAGCTTTTTGCGAACCTCTACATGAACGAGTTTGATCAGTTAATGAAACAGCAACTTCGCGTGAAACAATACGTCCGATACACGGACGATTTCATCATGGTCGCCGCTGACAAATCCGATCTTGAAAAACTCCTCCCGCCCATGCGCGATTTTCTGCGCGAGAAGTTGCGGCTATCGCTGCATCCACGAAAAATCATCCTGCGCAAACTCGGTCAGGGGATCGACTTCCTCGGATACGTCATCCTGCCGCATCATCGTGCGCTGCGTAGTCGGACGAAGCGCCGGATGTTCCGAAAGCTGCACCTCCGCGTGGTGAGCTTGAAAGTCGGAAAGGGAAGTGAGTCTTCCGTTGAGTCCTCGCTACAGTCCTACCTCGGCGTCCTCTCCCATGCGAACACGCACCGACTTACGGAGCAGTTGAAAAATCAGTACTGGTTTTGGATGAGTGAATAACAGGATGTAAATCGTCATTAAATTCCTGGCCATTTTTGATGATTTTCACACACGCAAGCGCTCCGTTCTTCGGTCTCCCCGCTACACCCCCTCCAGATGGAGAGGAACACGGGAAGAGAGCGGAGTCGTCTTACTGCGAGCACAGTGTAGCAAAAAGTCTCGCGTGCGCGAGACCCCTTACCGATCGGGAGACACCCCGGTCCAGTGGTTATAGGATACTGGAATTCCAGACTTCCACATTAGTAGTAGCGTGTCCCATCCTTATCAATGAAGATGACATCGGGATCGTCCAGTGGCTCTTGTTTTTGAATTTCCTGCATGAGCAGCAGTAACCCGATCACATTGCTGTAATCAGGAGGATCTTTCCTGGGTGTCTCGGAGCGGAGCATCGTGACTTCGTGGCCATCCTCCATGATCACGCGCAGGAGGGGCTGAGGATCGTCAACCATGAAGAGACTGTGGCACGCATCCTCTCTCGCTACCACGCTTCAAGCAGCGTGATGGGCCTTCTCCTCTTGGCGCGTTCCTGAATCTTCGCTTTCATGAGGGAGGATATGAATTTCGATCAGGCCATCGAACGTCTGACACAGGCTCTCAAGCGATGGAAGCCAGTCCGATTCAATCCTTACTGGATCTACTGGCATGAACCCAAAGTCTATCGGTTCATCCAGAAGAATATCCGAACGGGAGTGGGGAGGATCGACTGGGATTGCGTGACAAGCAAACTGGATCGCCCTTTCCAAGCTCTCTGGCATGAGAAGCGGATCGGGAGCTTACAGCCATATAGCGACCACAGAGAAGTGGAGATCGCGATCAGGAAATATTGGGACAAGCGCTACGTCTTTTTCACCTATGACAGGGAAGACGATGAAATGCGCAACCTCATCAGTGTCGCGCTCGTCCGTCTCGCGCAGAGAGGGAATGTGGCGGCGGAGGAAGAACTGATGGAGTTCCTCGTGCTCATGGTAGGAGATTGGGTTGGTAAGTATCGAATGCTCTGGCGGTGGCAATTGAACCCAGGGGGACTACGGGAGCAGTGCAAACTTTGCATTTATCGCTATCGGTACACCGGCACCTTCCCCGGCTATCTCTATAAGACACTCGAATATTCCTCTCTGCAGTTCCCAAGACCGCAGCTCCTGGATGACACCATACTCGATGGCGATCTGAGGAGAGTTGATCGTGTCGTTCAAGATCCCGAAACAGGTGAGAATCGAATGGCAGAGTACAACACGTATTCCCCTTAATCGGATACATTCGGATATAATCGGATATACCGCATGTATCTCTATGATTTTGGCTTATATAAGCCAAAAAATTGATACTGTCAAGGCGTGAGACACCCCCCTATTGTACTGTCTCATTTGTCTCATTTGACCCACCGACCCGCTTGCCTTGAAGTACTCAAAATGACCCCCTCAAAAACGTTGTCTGGGACTCAACAATTTTGTTGTCAGACCCCGTCGTTCTGCCAATTACGAAATCGCGGGCCTTGCAGCAGCACGCGCCATCCTTGCACGGCTTCCGGTCGCAGCATTTGCCCTTTGAGAAGAACGTTCGAGCCGATCGTTTTGAGAAATGCGCGAAATTCCTCGGGATCATCCTGTGGAAGACCCGACACATTGAGGGAGGAGCGATGAGAATCGCCGAAGGAGCTGGGGAGCTTACCGGGGAATTGCATGGTTGTTATTGTAGTTGTAATACTTTGTCCCTCAAAACGCGATCGTGCACATGTTAATCGCATGGCTTCCCTCGGAGCAAAACTCAAGACAGGAGTATGTTTGAAAACTGCAGACATGTTCCGATGAGGGATGAGAGACAGCATTGATCAAGTGGAGAAACTCATGGTCATGCAAGCAAAAAGGGCTTAAAATAGAGCTGCTTATACTTCACCTGACGCTTTGACCATGAAGCCCTCATACAAGAACATCGTCGTGAAGATCGGCACGAATGCCCTGCTCTCGAAGAACCATACTCTTCATAAGAGACGTCTCCGGGAGATCGCGAACCAATTGGCGAACCTGCATGGGCAAGGCATTCACATCGTTCTCGTATCCTCCGGCGCCATGGGTTGTGGAAGGGCTATTGTTCAGCCTTCGTCGAACCGCAGTCCTGTCGAGGAACGCCAGCTTCTCGCAGCTGTCGGTCAAGTGGAATTGATGTGGGCATACCGCAGCGCCTTCCGACGTCGTGGCATCACGGTTGCTCAGGTACTCGCCACGAAAGACGACTTCCGTAGCCGAAAACACTATCTTAACATGAAGCAGTGCTTTGAAATTCTGCTTAAGGAACACTTCATACCCATCGTGAATGAGAATGACGTCGTCTCGGTAGAGGAACTGATGTTCACGGATAACGATGAACTTGCGGGACTCGTGACATCCATGATGCGAGCTGATGCATTGATCATGCTTACCTCTGTCGATGGTGTAATGAAAGATGTGAATAACGGAAAAAAGAAAGAGGTCATACGGCTCATACAACCGGAAGAAACAACGGACGGCATTGAAGTGAAGGGTAAATCCTCGTTCGGGCGCGGCGGCATGCAGACAAAATTGCAGATCGGGAAGAAGCTTTCCTCTCTTGGCATTACAACGCACATCGCTAATGCGGCGGCGAAGCATGTTCTGGAGCGTATTCTTGCGGGAGAGGAGATCGGAACCAAGATTCTGCCGAAAAACGTGAAGCGTTCAAATACGCAACGCTGGCTCGCAAGCTCCACAGTTGAGCAACGAGGCTCCATTGTGGTGGATGAAGGCGCGGAACGCGCCATCACTGCAGTTAAGCCTACAAATCTTTTGCCCATTGGTATCCGTTCTTTCTCAGGAACATTTGAGAAAGGCGACGTGATTTCCGTCCGCAATCTTCGTGGCAATGTCATCGGCATGGGAAAAGCCGCATATGACAGTGGAAAACTTGAGAAAAATATCGGCAAGAAGGACCAGTCGGCTTTTATTCGCTGCGCATATTTCGTTCCACTATCCTAAACAATGCTAAAAACAGCAATCATCGGCGCGGGAAATATGGGTGGTGCGTTCTACCACGGTTTGCGGCAATCCGTAGACGAGCAAAACGTGCATCTCTGCGATCACAGCGAGGCAAAACTCTCGATTGCTCCCGCTGAATATCGTTTCACCGATGTCCTTGAGGCGACGAAGGATGCCGAGTGTGTTGTGTTGGCGATAAAGCCACAGGCTTTTGCCAAGCTCATGAGTGATGTCGGACAGGCGTGGTCGGAGAAACTTCTCGTATCCATTATGGCCGGCATACCTCTTTCTCGTCTGGAAAAATTGACTGGGTCATCGAGGATCGTTCGATCCATGCCGAACCTCGGAGCGAAGATCCGGAGATCCGTGACGGGATGGTGCGCTAGCAAAGGAATTTCTCAAGAAGATCGAGAGCATGTTGAGCGACTGTTCCAGAGTATCGGCCTGAGCATCGAACTTGATGCGGAAGAAAAAATCGACGGATTCACCGCCATCGCCGGTTCAGGACCCGCCTACGTTTTCGGGTTGGCGGAGCTTTTAACCGATGCGGCAAAGAAATTGGGCCTCTCGGACGAAGATTCCTCGCGCTTCGCATCCGAGGTTATCGTTGCTGGCAGCCGATTGCTTGAAGAAGGAACCATGACTGCCCCGGAGTGGCGGAAAGCGGTGACATCCAAAGGCGGCGTCACGGAGGCTGCAATCAAGGTATTTTCGGAGAAAAAGCTCTCGGAGATTTTTCATGAAGCGCTGGGAGCAGGCATGCTCCGTTCGCGTTCCCTTTCTTCCGAACATGAGTGATATTGTTTCCAAACTGGCGCGAACGAGAGAAGCAAGCCGCGTCCTCGCAGCGGTGGCGGATGACAATATTAATGTTGCACTGCTCACTTTGGCCGATGCGCTGGAGAAGCAAGCCGATAGCATTCTCGAGGCAAACAAAGAGGACCTCGAGCGGATGGATTCAAATAACCCCAAATATGACCGCCTTCTGCTGACGAAAGAACGCATATCCGCTATTGCACATGACGTCCGATCCGTCGCGAAACTGGAATCTCCCATCGGCAAAACTCTCCTCGAACGCATCCTGCCAAACGGCCTGCAGCTTTCCAAAATCACGACTCCCATCGGGGTGATCGGTATCATCTATGAGTCGCGTCCGAATGTCACCGTCGATGCGTTCTCGCTTTGCTTCAAATCTCGCAATGCCTGTGCACTCAAAGGGGGAAGCGATGCAGAACACTCGAACAACGCTCTCGTGCAATGTATCAAGGATGTCTTGCGAAATGCCGGTATGCCCGAAGACTGCGTCTATTTGCTGCCTGCGGAACGAGAGGCGGTGAAAGAGCTTTTACATGCGCAGAAATACGTGGATCTGGTCATTCCAAGGGGAAGTCAGAAACTCATATCGTTCGTACGCGAGGAAGCGACGGTTCCCACTATCGAAACCGGTGCCGGAATCGTTCATATCTACGTTGACCGGTCAGCGGATATTCGTAAGGCTATGGACATTGTTTTCAACGCGAAAACGAGGCGACCAAGCGTATGCAATTCCGTGGATACGCTCATCCTGCATGAAGATCGTCTTTCCGATCTCAAAGAGGTCGTTGCTCCTCTCGCCGAGAGAAAGGTTGAGATCTTTGCGGACAAGAAAGCATATGCGGCATTGAAAGGTTCATACCCCGATGCGCTGCTTGCGCCCGCGAAAGAGGAGCACTTTGGCACTGAATTTCTCTCTCTAAAACTCTCCATCAAAACCGTGAATGATATCGATGAAGCTTTGCGGCATATTGCGCTGTACTCATCGGGCCATAGCGAAGCCATAATTGCAGAAGACGCAAATGCCGTTCGAAAGTTTCTCGACAGCGTCGATGCCGCTGCCGTTTACACCAATGCCTCGACAGCCTTTACGGACGGCGCACAATTCGGTTTGGGGGCGGAGATCGGCATCAGCACACAGAAATTGCATGCTCGCGGACCCATGGGCTTGGAAGAGCTGACAAGTTACAAGTGGGTAATACGGGGGGATGGGCAAATTCGACCTTAAGGGCTCTAAAAATTTCAACTTGAACAAGTCTTACTTCCTCCGCGGGAGGATGTT
>JBBTTQ010000089.1:0-1820 GCA_038064175.1 Patescibacteria group bacterium | reverse complement strand
CTCTCCTCACCAACACAAACATCACTTTGAATAGCGATAACGGTGCTGCCGACACCATCCTCACCTTCGGCTCGGACTCTACGAATGAAACTCTCAAATTCCTGAATAACGAGGACAGATTCGAGTTCTCCGACGATGCCAATTTCACAGGAACAGTCACGGCTTCCGGCAATCTCGTTATCGGAGGAACATCCGTCTTTAAGGGCAATTCTTCTGGACACCTCATAAAGGCAACGCTTTCTCCTCTGCGAAGGGAAATTCAGTTCGCTTCCGGTTCCATGAAAATAGGTTCTGGATTCGCTCAATTTATGGTTCCTGCGTTTGCTTCGGGGTGGTCGCTTACAGGCGTGCAATTCGATGTACGCACTGCCGGCACTACGGACGCGACGAAGGTACAGCTTCGGCAATTGGACAAGGGAAACAGACAAATGCTCTCAACGGCTGTTCAAGTCGATTCAGGCGAAAAGACATCTCTCATGGCAGCGACCGCATACGTCATCGATACGGCCAGCGACGATGTACATGGAGGTCAGCTCATTACCGTCGATGTGTCGGCAGTCTCCTCGACCGCGCCGAAAGATCCTTCTATCCTCATTCAACTTAGTGCTCCATGAAGTACGTACGAAAAACGTTAGCGGCCCTTCTCCTATGCACCCTTCTCT
The DNA here is from genome assembly GCA_038064175.1 of Patescibacteria group bacterium. GTDB lineage: Bacteria > Patescibacteriota > Gracilibacteria > Peribacterales > Peribacteraceae > 2-02-FULL-52-16. The sequence goes on along the minus strand of JBBTTQ010000089.1, from coordinate 1,158 downwards.
TCGTGTACTTCCCCGCGCAGAGGGTGATGGCGTATGGCATTGAATTTAATGATACGTTCACAGAGCCAGGATTTGCCGATGTTACTCTTGCGTCACATACACCGGATACAGGTACGAGCTGGACGAAAATTATCAATGGAACCGATGAAAAACACCCCATCTGAGCGTCCGTAGGGTGATTCTCGGCATTTTTTGCATGTCCGGTCCTTGCGATTGCCTCCCATTCCGTGTCCTGAAGATCTCCACTTTCTGCATTCAGACATGACATCCCCTTGGGAGGAGATGTCTGCGTGCGACATACATATTGTGCAGCATGCAGAGCCCAACGAAGAATGCCGCGTTCTTAGTGAGTCCGACGTAGCGTGTCTTTGAGACGTGGAATCTGTTCTTGATGATGTTGTACGGATGCTCGACGAAGGAACGCACCCGGGATTTCTGCCGGTTCCGTTGTTGCTGACGATTCGTGAGAGGTTTCCCCCGATGCGCCCGGTCGAGAATTCCGCAGAACTTCCCGGATTTGCGCAGCATCGATTTTCGCTCCTCGGAGTAGTACGCCTTGTCGGCGAACACGGCCTCCTCCTTCCCATGCAAGAGCGCGTCGAACTGACTCCCGTCATGCGTGTTCGCGGGAGTGACCTTGGCGGTGTGAATGATCGGCAGGTGCGCGTCTGTGCCCGTGTGGAGCTTGTAGCCGCGGAACCAACGATTGCCCTTCTTCGTCATTCCTGCCTCCTCATCGTTGTACGATTTCTTCCCATTCTTCCTGCTCTTCGCCGTCTCAATCACCGTGGCATCCTCGAGCGTTCCTTTCTTCACCAAGAGGCCGCGCTCTTCGAGGAATCCATTCACTGCATGGAAGAGTTGCTCCTGCACTCCGTGGTCCACCATCCATTGCCGGAAGAGGCAGAGGGTCGTCGCGTCGGGGATGGGCTGTCCGAGATCGATGCCCATGAATCGCTGAAAGGACATGCCTTCGTAGACTCGCTCTTCTGTCAGTTCATCGCTGAGGCCGTACCAGTTCTGCAGGAGCCACATCCTGAGCATCGTTTCCGCAGAAAACCCTTTCCGTCCTGTGTCCGACGTCTTCAAGTCCCGCAGAGGCGTCAGGAGCAGATGCCACGGCAATATTTCCTCCATGTCCGCGAGGAATTTCTGGGT
>JBBTTQ010000088.1:0-10201 GCA_038064175.1 Patescibacteria group bacterium | reverse complement strand
TGCTGGACTGCTAGCGGGGTAGCCCATTCGGGCATTTTTACAACTACCCCCCTTGCACCCATGGACACCATTCTCATTGCCCGCGTCTCCTCCAAAGATCAGGAAGACAAGGGCTACTCGCTTCCATCACAGGTGAAGCTTCTTGAAGATTATGCAGCTCGTAAAGGACTCAACGTCGTGAAGAAATTTATTTTTCCAGAGTCAGCCAGCGGAAAGATTGAACGGAAGTTGTTTGCTGAAAGTGAGACCTATCGCAAAAGTCATTCCAATGTAAAAGCGTTACTGTTTGAAAAAGTAGATCGTGCTACACGAAATCTTAAAGACGCAGTGAAGTTGAATGAGTGGATTGATGATGATGCATCACGACAAATCCATTTCGTAAAACAAAGCCTCGTCATCCATAAAAACTCCAAATCCAATGAAAAGTTTCAATGGGACATTCACGTGGTTCTCGCGCGCCAGTACAGCAACAACTTGTCGGAGGAGGTGCGGAAAGGGTTGGATGAAAAGGCAGATCAGGGTTGGTATCCGGGGAATACGAAACGCGGTTACAGATGTATCGGAGAAACATCACACAGGACATGGATAATTGATTCCTCCCCTGACTCTGAAGCCCTTTTTATATGCAAAGCCTTTGAGCTTTATGACTCCGGTGAACATACGACTTTCACCATCGGCACAGCGCTCTTTAAAGAAGGCTGGAAGACAAAAGAAGGCAAGCGTATCGGCAAAACCGTCATCCATGACTTGCTGCGCGATTGCTTCTACTGCGGCGAGTTCACTTGGAAGGGGAAACATTATCCCGATGCCAATCACGAGCCACTTATCAAAAAGGAACTGTTTTATAGAGTGAGAGAGCGGATGCAGCGGAAGAACACGGGAAAGTACCGCAAGCGTTCATTCCTTTTTCAGGATTTAATGAAGTGTGGTGAGTGTGGCCGATCTGTTGTAGCTGATGAAAGAAAGGGACATCACTACTATCACTGCACACGCTATGGAACAGCTTGCCAGCAACGAAAATACACGAAGGAGGATGACGTGGAGGAGCAAGTATTAAACATCCTTGATGACTTGAGAATTGAAGACACAGAGCTATTGGGATGGGTGCGTGAAGCACTGAAAGAAAATCATGCTCAAGAGTTTGAATATCACACCACGATCATGAAAGACTTGAACGCGAAGTACGCTCGTACCGAGAGTCGCTTGAGTGGTCTGTATGACGATAAGCAGGATGGGAAAGTTACGACAGAGTTCTACGATATGAAGTTCAAGCAATACACACAGGAGCAAGAAGATATTCTCTCTGCCATCAATCGGCACAGGCGCGCGAACGTCCGTTATCTAGAACTTGGCTCAAACATTTTCGAACTCGCACAGGTTGGCCGAAAAGCCTACGAACAGAAGTCATCTATGGAGGAGAAGCGTTCACTACTCAATTTTGTATTTTCCGACGTTCAGCTAATCAACAATAAGCTCATCCCGAACTACAAAAACGGGTTTCAACTTATTGCTGTTCGGGCTAAATCTGGAAATTGGCTGGGGAGGAGGGATTCGAACCCCCGCGTGCCTGCTCCAGAGGCAGGTGCCTTACCGCTTGGCTACTCCCCAACGATGGAAAGATCGTATCAGATCGCTTTGAAGAGCAAGTATCCTGCCCGCCGTAGCTCCAGGAGCGAAGGCGGGGCTACTCCCCAAGATGACCGAAAATATAACCTGGAAGTGAACTCTGTAGGCCCTGCGTAGCCACTCTGGATGGAACGAGGGACGGCATGGGTGCCGTGAGTAGCAAAGAACGGGCGAAGCACGGACCGCTTGCCTGCCCACCGACCTGTCCCCCGTAGCTTAAGAAGCGAAGGGGGAAGCGCCAAAGCGCGAAGGCGGGGCTACTCCCCAACAGTAAGCTCGCGGAAGCTTACCCATTTGAACCGTTTTTGACCAGTGATTGATCAGGAACACGCAGAACTCGGCACTTCGGATCTTTATGACTTTTGTGCGAAGGAAAGAGCGAAACGGCGACCATGGCAGTATTTTCTGTACGACGAAAAGCGGAGTGATAGTGTTCCTCCATGGAGAAGATATCGCGCAGTCTTTTTCTGGAAGTGGGCGGAGGAGCGGCGATCACAACCATGGTTCCGAAGGCCTTGCTGGCGGACACGCGAGGGAAGATTCTTCCACTCGTCATCTTTTTCCAGGGGGGCGCTCAGAGTCCGTACGAATTTGTTTCCCCACTCGTCGATTCGTGCCGGGAACTCCGCGGAGAGGTCACCACCATGACCGGAAAGAACGGCGAACAAGTGGACGATCGTTGGAAACGATTCGCGAAACTTTCGGACAAGACCGCGGTGATCCGGTCTTTGGATGCACGAAATACGAGCCACGATGCGAGGTATGTGATGGGCCAACCTGCGATCTATGCCGAGACGCTTGCTTCCGGCGGACTCCCCCATCCATTTATCGAGGAGCCAAGTACGTTCAGCGATCGTTCGCAACTCGACGCAAAACTGGGGATGCACATCACATGGGACGCCACGGAAAAGCAGTTCAAAGCTCCCGAGTTGAAAATAGAACCGGGACTCTCGGAAAAAATAAAACTCCTCAATAAGCTCGAACACCCCATGGACGGAAGGAAGGTGGAGCGCATGGAGCAAAATCGCGAATTGGCGGCAAATTTGTTACTCGGCGGTGGAAAAGCGGTTACAGAGCCGTTCGTAAACGCGGTGAAAGACCACGAACGGTACGGCAACCATCCGATCGGCGATGCATGCGCGCTGGCTTCGAACTTCGCGCAATCCGGCGCGGGCGTAACGCTGGTGTATAACGAGTTTGAGAGCGGATGGGATATGCATTCGGATCTGAAGAAACGAAGTGACATCCTTATCCCGCCCACCGACCAAGCACTGGGGGAATTGATCCTGGATGCGCGCAGGCATGGATTCGTCCTCCTGATGACAACGGAACATGGGCGCTGGCCAACGATAAATGGCAATGGCGGCAGAGAACATCACAATGTTTCCTATGCGGTCCTTGCTGGAGGAAGCACGCATGGAGGGGCCGTCATTGGTTCGATCAATCAGACTGGCAATATCGCAAGTGATGTAGTGGACGGCAAAAGGCTCATGAAGACTGTCCTGCAGGCATGCGGCGTTGAGCAACCGAACAGAGCTGATCTCATCGTTGGGGCTGTAAACTGAAATTCTTAAAGGCATCCAGGTTCAAATATGACAACTCCCACGCCCTCTCTTCATCAGATACTTTTGGTGGTGCTCCTCCACAGGAAAAAATTCCGTCGCAGGAACGATCTGCGTCGCAATCGGTTTTTTGAAGCGCTGTGACTTCTCGAGCGCTCCCTTCACTTTTCTCGCGGTCTTTTCCTGCACGGATGAGTGGAAAAAAATGACGGAACGATACTGGTCGCCTATATCAGGACCCTGCCGGTTCACCTGTGTTGGATTGTGGTTCTCAAAAAAAACGTTGAGGAGTCCTTCGTAGGAGATTCGTGAAGAATCGTAGATAAGGTGCACGACTTCCGCGTGTCCTGTTTGTGCGTTACAGACCTGTTCGTAGCTGGGATTTAAAACTTCCCCTCCCATGAAACCGACGGACGTCTCAAGAACGCCGGGGAGGATACGAAAGGTCTCTTCGACGCCCCAGAAGCATCCGGCGCCGAAAGTGGCCCGTTCGGTCTTTTCTTTCATTGAAGAATGGTATCATTTTCGTATGGAAACCGCCGCCGAAACAGAGCCCAAAGCTCGGGAAGATCCCGTCGTTCTGATGTGTCTGGATGATTTCGTATCCCGCATGCAGAGATATGAAAACCTTTCCCCTGAGGAAGATCCCCGGCACATTGCCAGGGAACTGCGTGAGGTAACAAGGGACATCCGGCTCAGCCTGGGCCCGCCGCAAGTGACCGCACGGAAGCTCATCACAAGAATTACGACACTCCTTCGGGGAAGTGCGGCGAAACTTTCTCTGTCTCCACATGAAGATGTACGCGAGGAGGCCTCGCGCATACTGAAAAGAACTGAGTCCATCGAGAATGACTACCCTCCGGTGGCATGATTCTCAAAAGTCTCGGACGAATTGAATACTATAATTGTTCATATTTTTTGTTTTTCAGAAGGGATCAATGGAAATTATTCCATCAGTGTTAGACCGTACATCACGAGAATGCCGAGCAACATGCAGACGATCTGCAGCACCACCTGTTTCAGTCCCGTCTGCTTATGCAATTCGGGAATCAGATCGGACCCCGCTATGTAGAGGAAGTTGCCGGCCGCAAAGGGGAGGAGATAGCTCTCCAAGCCCTCGAACCATCCGGCACTTGAAAGTAAAAGAACGGCGCCGAGCAGCGCGGCACACGCAGAAATGAGATTGAAGAAAATTGCTGTGGAACGGCTGTAGCCGCTATGGAGCAGCACGGCGAAATCACCGATCTCCTGAGGAATCTCATGGAAAATCACCGCGAGCGTCGTCGAGATACCGACGCGAACACTCACGAGAAAACTGGCCGCAATGATCAGCCCGTCGATGAAATTATGCATGGTGTCTCCGAGCAGACTCAGGATTCCCACCGGGTGCGCGTGTTCATGGGCTTCCGGATCGCCGGGCAGGACGTGGCAATGGCGCCAATGAATCAGCTTCTCGACGGCGAAGGAAAAAACAATGCCGCCAAGCAGAATGTACAGATCAAAAACGAAGGTTGGACTCTCCTGCATTTCCGGAATCATGTGGAGGAACACATCGCCGAGGAGACCGCCGGTCGAAAAACTGACGAAGAGAAACATGCTGCGGCGCACGAGATCTTCCCGGATAAAGAGAAACGAAATACCAAGCAGTGGAATCACGCTCACAATGAGAACACTTGCGATGGTGTAAAGGGCTGGAGAAGACATTGATTCTCATTGTAGACGACGAACTTCACAGAAAGAAGGGCGAGACAAATCGTTTACGGGTTTCGGGTTTACCCGTCCAAATCGGCCACTGGTCGGGCGGGCGAGTTTACGAGATTTCTCGCGTAAGATTCCAAAACCCGTAAACCCGCAACTCGTGAACCCGTAAATCGCGTTATGGCGTCCTATACACCGTCGACCGTATGAGGGTTTCCGGGATATCCACCCATTCAAAAGTGGACACGCTGTCTTTCCAGGAAACTGTGCCCGTGAGCGCGCGATCCCCAAGCTGATTCAGGCTCGCCTGGAGGATGCGACCGGAGGACACATCGGTGAGCGCCACATTGCCCTCGAGTGCCAGTTCAATGAATGACCCCTGCTCAATTGCCGTACTGACGCCGGATGTGTCCACATTGGAGCACGCCACCGTGAAATTCCCGGTCGTGCTGCTTCCCGTGCAGTTCGCTTTCAGGGAAGGATCCGCCTTGTTCGAGAGCTTGAGATCGATCACGCGCACATTCTCGGCGTGCACGGTGAAGGTGATGTCCGTGATAATCACAAGATCAAGACCGTTCCTGGAATTTCCATGCGATGCCGCTCGGAAACGAAACTGGCCGAAGGGTTGCGTTCCTCCGCGCACCGGCGTCCCGTTCGGATCGGGATTCGCATTCGCGATCTCGATGATTTTCGCCGCAACGGTGTCATGAGTCGCTCCTGTGATGGCGAAATTCTGACCTGCGCTGCTGCGACCGATGAAGACTTCGCCCTCGGCCGCATCGTCCCCGTCATTCTGAGAAAGTTCTGCATCCGACTCAAGCCCGCGCGCGGTCACGGCGATATCGCCGAGGGTACTGGCGCTGACCGTGAACGTGACGGTCTGCCCGCTGAGACCGCCATTGTCATCGCTCTTCAAAACCGCTTTCAGTATGAAATTCTTTTCCGTGCCGCGGAGAATCGTCAGAAAACCATCCTCACTCGAGGCGCAGAATTTTCCCGAGACTGCCGGACTGCAATCGAGGGCGCGGAGAATGACCGGTGATGACCCCGCTTTTTCGAAAAGTTCCAGCCGGTCGATGCTCTCTGCGCCGCCGCCGATGCGAAGAGCTGTCACGGCGATATCTTCGCCGTCCGCCCGCATCGTGAGACCGAAGAGTGCGTCTGAAGTGGAACCGAGGAGCAACTGCCGGCTTCGCATGAATGCGGCATCTTTGACGACGTAGAGATTCCCCTTCTCACCCCTGGAGATCGTCCCTGCTTCGATCGTGTGAACGGCAATCCAGCAGATGGAAGTGACGATGCATCCTCCCGCATTGGTCTCGATGCCGGAAAGTTCGCGACCGTCTGTGGATCCGATGGCTTTAACATACTGCGCATTGTCTGTCCGGAAACCGAGCCTCAGATCATTCGAACCGTCCGAACGGGTGATGTCCCCGACGACCGAAAACGACGTGAGACGTCCATCGGGAAGCGCTGCCGTAAACCCGTCGAACGTGAGCGTTCCCGCATCGATCTTCCCCTGCGCGATGCTCTTCTCCGGAACTCCGTTCTGATCGGCATCGAAGAGGAGACGATAGTTCGTCGCATCGGTCAGATTCCCGTTTTCCGCCTTGAAGAGGAGCCCCGTGAGGATCGCATCCTGCCTGCCGGCAACCGCCTCGAAGCGAAGCAGCGTCACACCGCGCGTTCCGAGGGCGACAGTTTCGGAACCTGTGCTCTTCTGTTCGATCCTGAGCGCCGCGTGACGGATGGGTTCTGGGACAGTGACGCAGATCTCACTGCAACCGTCTCCATTCGCGAGATTTCCGTCATCGCACTGCTCGGGGAATTCCTGCACCCCGTTTCCGCAGAGGGCGGGCTTCGCCTCCGGTGTCGGGGTCAGAGGCTCGTCGGAATCGTGCCGAGCAATTTTTCCCCCGAGTGACACGAGCAGTGCAGCCGCTTAACCGCGTGTCAGAGGATGGGCGGCATACTGTGGCAGCAGCGTGAAGAGATCCAAACTGGCAGCGACATCGATATACGGATCGTACCAATGGTCGGGCTCCCGAAAATAATAGGGAAGCGGAATATTCCATGCCCGGATGGCGATGGCGAGAGCTTCTGAGAGATTCACCGTGGATTCACCGCGAAACTTCCCGTCCGGATACCCCTCGATGAGCCCGCGTTTTTTCGCCACGCAAGCGTACGTCCAATACCACCGCGCATATCCGGAAAAATCCGCGAAACAACGGCCGGACTCGGACGGAAGTGCTCCTCCGCCGAAACGCGCGAGCATCGTCATTTTCAAAAACTCCGCTCGATTGATGCGCAGATCCGGGCGGAAGATGCCCGGACCGTAACCCTCGACGACGCCGTTCGCCTGCAACTCCTCGATGTGCGTCCGGAACCGGTGCTCGCGGACATCCTGAAATTCCGCCCATGCCATCAAGGGGATTAAAAAGAGAACAACAATTGCCATGGAACGTTTGAACACTCCAGGAAGATACAAGAAGCCCCCCTTCGTCCGCCAGTGGCGCCCTCGAAGACAGGGAAAATACTGCCCAAAGGCGAGGGAGCAGGAAAAGAAAATTCGTCGGTTTCCTCTGCGTTTTCTGCCTGCCCATCCGTAGCTCCGAAAGAGCGGAGGAGGGTGTCCTTCCCGTCTTCCGGATCATCCCATTTCATCGGATTGCTGCTCCAGTTGCATCTGGTCGTTTTTGGCCTCCTGTTGCTTCGCCTCCTTCAGAGCGGTCTCTGTGTCAGGTTTCTTTTGAGCGGTTTCCACTTGCAACCGCAGTTCCTCCTCCTCGGTCTTCGTTCCGAACGTTTCGGATTTTTGATCATCGTCCTTCTCCACTTTTTGCTGCAACACTTTGAGCTTCAACTGTTGCTTCTCTTTCTGCTGGCGCTTTTTTTCGATGTTCTTTTTCAATTGCTCCTTTCCTTTGTCCGCACTGGAAAAATATTTCTCGGAAGAGGAGGAGAGATGCAGATGTTTTTCGTCATCGGGCATAGGTAAAGAATATCACGATCAAACCTGCAATCGTAGAATCATACAACTATTGCGAAGCCGGGCTCTGCCCGGCTGTATCGATACCGCTGAGGGAAAAGAGAGTCCGCGAGAGAGAAACCGTAGGTTTCTTTTTCACGCATAGTGGTGCCCCCGGCAGGAATTGAACCCACGACCTCCTGGTCCGAAGCCAGGCGCTCTATCCAACTGAGCTACGAGGGCAGATTGTGTTTCATATGATACACGGAGATCGCGCAGGCGCTTTTTTAATCACGTCCCGCTCCGCGGGACTGGGCCAGTTGGGATCAACACAAATCTTCACCCAGCGCTGTCACTTTTTACCTGAACGGGGGCGCACGGGAAGCCCGCCTGTGCCTCCGGGCTTCGGCGGGGAGGCATCCGCTGGGAGTTGGGGGGGCATTTTAGCGAAAATAAGGACACAAAAAGCTCTTACGTAGGCCAAAAATAGTAAACAAACGCATGCGTATCCCACTGAAACTGAATCAGTGTTACAAAAAGTAGTACGAGAAGGAGCATGCCAGGGATCTGAGGCCTTTTCACAGAGCCATTGTAGACCCTCCCCTGCATTTATTTTGACAAATACCTCTGCTGTGGAATGATCAACCAAGGTACGGGTTCCCGTACGTCGATCAGTCGGTTACAAACACCCAATCATTCACAAGGAGTACTGCCATGGCCACGCCTTCGACGGAAGAAAGAGTGGAACATTGTCTCGTCATCACATTGAACCAAAAAAAATTCTTGGATGCCGGCGACATTGAGAAACTGTTGGGACCAAACTTGTACACATTGGTGGAAACGACAGAAGCAAATACTGTACTGATCGATTTCCAAAATGTGGAATTTCTCTCGATTCTCGCACTCAACAACCTGATTATCGTGGATAAAAAATGCAGAGAAAAATCCAAGCGCCTTTTTCTCTGCTCTCTCATGCGGGGAATTTACGAGATCATGGCGCTCACGAGACTCGACAGGTTGTTTGACATCCGCGAGAACCGCCAATTCGCATTAGAAGCGGCGGGGTCAATCTCCTTCCAGGTACGCTGAAGGCAAAACTGCCTGATCAACACTGCCGGCTTTCCCATCAGAGAAAGCCGGCGCAATAAAAAAACGCGTAATGACCCTACAAACTATTATAGCGTTTCCAACACCGCTTTACAGCGATTCACCTTCTCGATGATTGCATTTGCCTTCTTCGTCCACACGAAGGGTTGGGGGTTGGTGTTGTTGTGCGCGATGTAGTCCTCAATGGCCTGTACCAGTTGATCAACGCTCTGGAACACGCCTCTGCGAATGCGTTTGCGGGTGATCTCGCCGAACCATCGCTCAACGAGGTTGAGCCAAGAGGATGACGTGGGAATGAAATGGAAACGAAAGCGCGGATGCTTCAAAAGCCATGTCTGCACATTCGGATGCTTATGCGTTCCGTAGTTGTCCACGACGCAGTGAATGTCCAGGTGCTTTGGTGTCGCGCCATCAATCTTCCGCAGGAACTTCAAAAACTCTTGATGCCGATGCCGCGGAAGACACTGACCAATGACCTCACCCTTGAGAACATCGAGAGCAGCGAAGAGGGTTGTTGTGCCGTTGCGCTTGTAATCATGCGTCATGGTTCCCGCTCTTCCTTTCTTGAGCGGCAAGGATGGCTGCGTGCGGTCGAGTGCCTGAATTTGGCTCTTTTCGTCGACACAAAAGACGAGTGCGTTCTCCGGCGGATTGAGGTAGAGACCAATGACATCCTTGAGCTTCTCCACGAAGTGTTTGTCATTGCTCAGCTTGAACGTTTTCACGAGATGCGGCTTCAGGTGATGAGCATCCCAGACACGCTGTACCGATGAATGGCTCATGCCGGACTCCTTTGCCATCGTCCGGCAACTCCAGTGCGTCGCATCTTTTGGTTTCGTATGCAGCGTCTTCTCCACAACGTCTTCCACCTTCTTCTTTGACAATGGAGGAATGCGCTGACCCCGGGGCAAGTCCTTGAGCAGACCATTGGGACCGTCATCCTGAAAGCGACTGCGCCAGAGAATGACGGTGGGACGGGACGTATCCAGCTCTCTGGCAATCATGCTGTTTGGTTTTCCGGCAATGGCTGCAAGAACAATATGGCATCGGAAGGCCACCCGCTGTTGTGTTGTTCCAGCACGAACCCACTGCACCAACGTGTGTTTCTGCTCCTCTGTTGCGACGAGAGAATCGGCGGGTTTCCACATGAGTGCAGGATACACGCGGTGCGCTTCATTGTAAAGTTATGTATCAGTCCACCTGTAATTGCACTTTTCCTGGGTCGATGCCCACTGTAGCA
>JBBTTQ010000087.1:0-1236 GCA_038064175.1 Patescibacteria group bacterium | reverse complement strand
TTTCTCTCACCCCGGGATGATCGTCTCCGTAGGCTTTGATGAAGGCTTCCATCATTTCGATCTCGCGGCGGATTTCCCGCAGCTCGGAGTGAACGTTGACTGCCTCTTTTTCTGTTTCCGCCCGCCCGGCGGCGCCTGTTCCTTCTTCATCCATCATGAGATCCTCTCTGTCCCGCGGATCGCTTCTCATTGCTTTTCTGGGTCCTCCCACCGGGAGCGCAGAGAGCGCATCGAGGCTTCCGACCGCGAAGGGAGGTTCGCCTTCCTCGAGCATCCGGAAGAGGACGCGCTCCCGCGCCGCTTCGTCTCCCGCAGGCTCTTTTTCCCCGTTCCGCTTCCAGTCGGCGTGCCGGACCAGGAGTTCGTCGAGCATTTCTTTCATGGTGATCCTGTGCGTCTCCTGTTCGATCTCCTCCGGGGTGTTCGCCTTCTTTTTTGCGTCCAGCCGGTAGAAATCCATATTGAAAGTAATGTCCTTGTAACTGCTGAAGTCCGCGAGGCTTTCGAGAATTTCCTCGAACGTTTTATCGCTCTCCATGTTGACGCGGTCTTTCATCCGCTCGAATGCGTGACTGAGAAGGAAGGGGAACGTCGCTTCCAGCGCCCAGAGAACGGCGTGGCCTTCCTCATGACGGAGGGTCAATGCCTGCTCCGCTTCGTTCTCCGAGGAGTTGATGAAGATGGTTCCGTTCTGGAAGTAGCCCTTGAGATCCTCGATCGGCTTCCGGACGATATTTTTGTCGATTCCAAGGAGCCTTCGGCCCATTTCCTCCAGTTTTTGTATTTCGCGGATCGCCTGCGGAAGCGTTGCGTTTGCGTCTTTCGTCGCGATCGGATTTCCGGCTTCGTCGAAGACACCGATCAGGTTCTCGATTGCGGATTGCTTTTCTTCGAGAAGCCCCGGAAGACCGACGGTGCCGCACACCTCGTGGCTGAGGTGAGGGGACTGCCTGATCCCTTCGAAGACGCTCGTGAGGTGACTCCGCGTTTTTAGCATGATCGCCGCGATCTCTTTGCTTCCCATGTTGCTCAGCTGTTTATTTTCTACGTCGATCATCTTCATCTCCTCTTCCGCTTCGAGGAGCGCTTCGGGATCTTTTTCGAACTGCGCGAGGATCGCCGTCAGCAACTGACGCAAGGTCGGCCGCTCGGACGCTCTTTTACTCTTCTCAAAATCCCCGGGGTTCGCAGGCGCAAACTCGGGGTCGGTTGCGCAGATCCGTCGCTCGGGATGTG
>JBBTTQ010000086.1:0-10189 GCA_038064175.1 Patescibacteria group bacterium | reverse complement strand
GCGTTGCGTTTGAATCTCAGACTACGTCAGTCGTCGCCCCTCCCGCGACGGCCCCACCCGAGAGTATTCATATCGACACGATTGTTTTGAGACTGTGAGAGAGAGAAAACACCTGATGCCGGATGAACATCCGGCGTTCTGTTTTATCTTTCTTCTCATGCGTCTATGTCCGAATCCAAACATCTTCACGCAACGCTCCGCATCTCGGGGATGACGTGCGGCAGCTGCGAATTGCTCCTCGAGCGCAAGGTCAAAGCTGTCTCTGGAGTTGTCGACGTGCATGTTGATCACCGCAAGGGCATTGCCGTCGTCACGGCGCATCCTGACGCACTTCCATCATCTGACGAAATCGAGAATGTGATTCGGAAGGCAGGTTACGGCGTCGGGAACGAACAGCCACAAGGCACAGCAGCCTGTGAGGTCGCGGAGAATGGGATTCTCAACGTGTACATCGATGGAATGACATCGAAGCACGATGAACGTCTCATCAGGCAGAAATTGCAACTCGTGGATGGCGTCAAGAAGGCTTCTTCGCATTACCAGCGCGGCAAAGCCAAAATCTACTATGAGCGGATGCCCGATTGGAATGAGTTACGGGAGGCGGTGGAGAGCGTCGGCTATCAAATACGCCATCCAGGGGAGCAGCCTTCTGCCATCGAGCCGCCGCATCGGAAATGGATGGAGATCGGTGGATCATTCCTCATTCTCTTCGCCATCTACAAGCTCCTCCAAGCCTTCGATCTCGTGTCGCTTGCGCCATCAACTTCCGGAGCGTTGTCCTTCGGCGGCATCTTCGCCATCGGTCTTGTTGCGGGGACAAGCAGCTGTCTCGCCGTCACAGGCGGACTTCTCCTTGCGCTCGCGGCGAAGCACAACGAAATTCATCAGGCGGAAACCCCCTGGCAGAAGTTCAAGCCGCTCCTCCACTTCAATATCGGCCGCCTCGTCTCGTACTTCGTCCTCGGCGGCCTCGTCGGACTGCTCGGGCAATCGATCACGCTCTCCACAAAAATATCCGGCTACATGAGCATCGCCGTGGCCTTCATCATGCTCTGGCTGGCGCTCACGATCCTCCAGGTGATCCCAAAGGGGAGTTTCCCGATCCGACCGCCGAAGAAACTCTCGCGATGGGTTGCAAATCTTTCAGAAAGCGACCATCCGATGGCTCCGTTCACGCTCGGAGCAATGACGTTCTTCCTGCCGTGCGGCTTCACACAATCACTGCAACTCGTGGCGCTCGCGTCCGGCAGTTTCGTCACAGGAGCTTTCACGATGTTCATCTTCGCGCTCGGAACCCTTCCGTCCCTCGTAGGACTCAGCGCCATTTCATCGACGGCCAAGGGAACCTTCTCACGAATGTTCCTGCGCTTCTCAGGCGCATTGGTGATGCTCCTCGCCTTCTTCAACCTCAATAGCGGCTTCGCGCTCACGGGCGTCGATCTCTCCCGTGTGTTCGCCACGGGCAACGATCAGGGCACTGTTGCTGCGCCGACCGTCACGGGCGGCGTGCAGGAAGTCGCAATGAAAGTGGGGCAGGGATACTACGAGCCGAGCAATCTCACGATCAAAGCAGGCGTGCCCGTGCGCTGGGTGGTCGATGGTGCGGGAGCGCAGGGCTGCACCGGTCAACTCGTCATTCCTGATCTCAACATCGTGAAATCCCTCTCGCGAGGTCAGAACGTCATTGAATTCACCGCTCCAAATCCCGGAAGGCTCGCATTCAGCTGTTCCATGGGCATGGTACGAGGTTCCTTTACGGTTCTTTAATCACCTTTCCTCTCTCATTTTATGGCACTCCAATGGCAAGAAACACCGCAGAAAAAGTCTACGAACCTCCAACGATCCTCTGCACCCTTCCCGGGCAGTAACCCCTGGATCGCCGTCTCCGTCGGCCTCATGGGTCTCGTCGTGGGCTTCGGTGTCGGAAAGTGGCGAGGCGGCAACTTTTTCGTCACAGCGGGTACGCCTCCTGTTCAGGTCGCACAGGCTCCGACGGCGCCGGCTCCTCAGCAACCGCCGGAACCGACTTCAACGAATAATCTGCCCAAAATCGATCCTCAGAAGGATCATATTCGCGGGGACTTCTCCAAGGCGACGGTCGCGGTTGTCGAATACTCCGACTTCGAGTGTCCGTTCTGCCAGCGTCATCACCCGACGATGAAGCAGATCATGGATACCTACAAGGATGATGTGGTCTGGGTCTATCGTCACTTCCCTCTGAGCTTCCATCCAAACGCGCAGAAGGAAGCCGAAGCGTCCGAATGTGCGAATGAGCTTGGCGGCAACAACATCTTCTGGAAATACACCGATGCCATTTTCGAGCGGACAGCGGCCGGCGGCACAGGATTCCCGCTCGAGAATCTCGCGCCCCTCGCGAAAGAGTTTGGCCTTGATGAAGCGAAATTCAAGAGTTGTCTCGACAGCGGCAAGTATGCGAAGCATGTGCTGGATGATATGAGTGGCGGAAGTGCTGCCGGAGTGAATGGCACACCGGGCAACATCGTCGTGAACTTGAAGACGGATGAGAACCGGATCATCTCGGGCGCGGTGCCCTTCGCAAGTTTCAAGACCGCCATTGATGTCTTGCTTGGCTCTGATGCGCGGGCCGTCGCTCCCTCAGGGGCGGCAAAAACGATCAAGATGACCGCTGAACTCTGGAAGTTCACGCCGAACGTCGTCCGCGTGAAACAGGGTGAGAAGGTGACGTTGGAAGTCACGGGCGTGAGTGGAACGCACGGACTCTCCGTCACGGGACTCGGCATCAATGAAACAATCATTCAAGGCAACACCGTGAGCGTGAACATCCCGACCGACAAAGTCGGAACATTCGACTTCCGCTGCTCCGTGCAATGCGGCTCCGGCCACAATGACATGACGGGGCAGATCGTCGTTGAATCATAAGCAGATGGCTTCTCTTGACGCATGAAGGGGGAGGGGATAGTATACCACTACCCCCTACCCCTATCATCATGCTCGAACCCTCCAGGAAGAAGACCCTCGATGCGATCAGGCGGATCGAAGGCCTCACGAAGAAGCTGCGCGGTTCCGTGGAAGCGGGCGTCTATTGCCCTCAAATTCTCGAATTGGTGCTCGCGATCCAGGGACACATCGACTACATTCAAGCGACGGTGCTCGAGAGCCATCTCAAAACATGCGCTCCCCGCGAGCTTGCCTCCAAGCGTCATAAAGACAAATTCGTCGCCGAACTCCTGCGCGTCATCGGCCTTTCCAAGCGTTAATTTTCCACTTTCTACTTTCCACTCCATGAGGACTACAGTTTCCATCCCCGGCATCCACTGCGAAGGCTGCTCCCGGCTCATCCAGGATGTCAGTTCAGATTTTCCAGAGATTCAGACCGTTGATTTCGACATCAACGCCAAGACCGTCACTCTCGACCATTCCGACGATTTCGATTTCGATGCCTGGAAACGCGAAATAGAATCTCTGGATGGGCGTTATAGAGTGCAGCAATCATAATTTGGCGGCTGGGTAGCTTAGCGGCTCGTTACACTGTCGAACGAGAAACGAGCTAACGAGCAGCGAATCCACGACCACATCCGTTCAACCAACCATGGCAAAAACTATTCTCGCGATATCCGGCATGCACTGCGCCAGTTGCGGTGCGCTCATCACCCGCAAGCTCAAGAAGACGGCAGGGGTTGAGGAAGCCAATGTGAACGTCGCCGCTGCGAAGGCACGCATCCGCTTCAATCCTGAGCTTGCAACAGAGCAAGGGCTCATTGATGCTGTGAAAGCGGCAGGCTACGGCGCTGTCCTTGCCAATGAGCAAGACCGCGATGCAGAGAAGAAGCGGAGCGAGGCCGAAATCACCGGTTACAGGAATAAATTCTTCATCGGACTTGTTCTGAGTCTGCCGATGCTCGGTTTCATGATCTTCAGTTTTTTCCCAGCCCTAGCCCTAACCCTAGCTCTCTCTCCTTGGATGGGCATCATCTCACTTATCCTTGCCACTCCCGTTCAGTTCTGGCTCGGGGCAGGTTTCTATAAGGGCTTCTGGTCGAGCCTCAAGATGGGCACGTTCAGCATGGACAGTCTCATCGCTATTGGTACCTCCACCGCCTACTTCTACAGTCTCTACAACTTCATCGACCATTTTCTCACCGAGGGCACCGTCATCGGAGAAATGCATGATCTCTACTTCGAGGTTGCCGCCCTCCTCATCACGTTCGTCCTGCTCGGGAAGTGGTTGGAGGCAAGAGCGAAGGGGGCGACGAGCGAAGCCATTCAGAAGCTCATGGGACTGCAGGCGAAGACTGCGAGAGTCTTGCGCAATGGAGAGGCCACTGATGTGCCGATTGAGGAAGTGCAAGCAGGAGATATCGTGATTGTTCGCCCCGGCGAGAAAGTGCCTGTCGATGGCGTCGTCACGAAAGGGCTGACGTCCATTGATGAATCCATGCTCACCGGCGAGAGTATTCCGGTTGAGAAGAAGGAAGGTGATCGCGTTTTCGGCGCAACGATGAACGGGCACGGATCCATCGAATTCAAGGCGGAGAAAGTCGGCTCCGAAACAGCGCTCGCACAGATCATTCACTTCGTGGAAGACGCGCAAGGCTCCAAAGCGCCGATCCAGGCGTTCGCAGACTGGATCTCCTCGTGGTTCGTGCCTGCCGTCATCGGGATCGCCATTCTCACGTTCGCGGTCTGGATGCTGCTCGGTGCGGGTCTAACGTTCTCACTCCTTGCCTTTGTCTCCGTGATCGTTATCGCATGCCCGTGCGCGATGGGACTTGCGACCCCCACAAGCATCATGGTGGCGACGGGGAAAGGCGCGGAGCAAGGCATTCTCATTCGCGGCGGGGAGCCGCTCGAAGCAGCGAACAAGATTCGGGCGATCGTCTTTGATAAAACGGGAACGCTCACGAAAGGAAAGCCGGAGGTGACGAACATCATTGCTTTTGAAGGAAGCGAGGAAGACGTTCTGAAAATTGCTGCAAGCCTGGAACAGGGATCGGAACACCCGCTTGCGGAGAGCATCGTCAATCATGCGAAAGCGAAAAAAATGACATTGAACGACGCGGAGGCATTCAAAGCGATACCCGGTCATGGGATTGAAGGAACATTCGAGGGGAAGCAATACTTCCTCGGGAACAGGAAGCTCATGGAAAAATCCAGCATTGATATGAAAGCAATCGAGAACCAATTACAAGTTTTGGAAGAGAAGGGCAAAACAGCGATGATCTTGAGTGATGAATATAAAGTTTTAGGCATTGTCGCCGTCGCGGATACGCTCAAGGAAACATCGAAAGTGGCAGTGGAGAGCCTCAGGCAGATGGACATTGAGGTCTACATGATCACTGGCGATAATAGCCGGACGGCGAAAGCGATTGCTTCGAGCATCGGCATCCGGAACGTGCTTGCGGAAGTCCTTCCCGAACAGAAGGCGAACGAAGTGAAGAAGTTACAGGAATCAGGAAAACGGGTGGCAATGGTGGGAGACGGCATCAACGATAGTCCTGCGCTCGCTCAGGCAAATCTCGGCATCGCGATGGGCAGCGGTACGGATATTGCTATGGAAACAGGCGGCATCGTGCTCGTAAAGAATGATCTCAGAGATGTGGTGACCGCCATCAAGCTCAGCAAAGCGACCGTCAGCAAGATCAAACAGAACATGTTCTTCGCGCTCTTCTTTAACGTGATCGGCATTCCCATTGCCGCCAGAGCGTTCATAAGCTTTGGGATCATCTTGCGTCCTGAACTCGCGGGACTCGCGATGGCGTTCAGCTCGGTGTCGGTCGTCACAAACTCGTTGCTTCTTAAAGGATTTCATCCACAGAAGAAAAACTGGCTTTCCGATCTTGCGCCGGTGTTTATGGCCGTTGGCTTCACGGCGCTCTTCCTCGGCTTCGCAAAACTCAGCAGCGCAACGACGGAGGGCATGTCGTCTTCGAGTCAAAAACTTCCTGAAATCAGCCGATCCGCCGCCGATCTCGCTTCGCCCATCACGCGCAATGCCGATGGCACGGTCGTGATCAAGTTGGAAACGATGGAAGTCGTCTCGGAACTCGCTCCCGGTACGACCTACCAGTACTGGACGTACAACGGGACGGTTCCCGGGCCCTTCCTGCGCGTTCGGGAGGGAGACACGGTTGAGGTGCAGCTGACGCACGCAGGGGATGACGAGGAGATGGCAAAAGAACAGGCGGACGATGTTGCGTTCGATCTATTCATTCCGCGAGCACAGGCGGATAGCGGAGAGGATGACGGAGATGCGCATGAGGAGAGCGGCCCCCATGCCGCCGAAGGGCATGAGACGCATTCCATCGATCTCCACGCCGTCACGGGGCCGGGAGGCGGCTCCGTTCTCACGCAAGTGAAGGACGGCGAAACGAAGATCTTCCGCTTCAAGGCGAACCGCCCCGGGGTCTACGTCTATCACTGTGCGAGTCCGCACGTACCCACACACATCGCCAACGGCATGTATGGTCTGATCGTCGTCGAACCCAAAGAAGGTCTTACTCCTGTGGATCGCGAGTTCTATGTCATGCAAGGTGAACTCTATACGTCAGGGATACTGGGACGAAAAGGTCATCAGGATTTCTCACTTCAAAAGCTCCTTGCTGAGAAACCCGAGTATTTCGTCTTCAACGGTCGCGTTGGTGCTCTGCGCGGAAGCGGCGCACTCAAAGCGCAGGTCGGCGAACGCATCCGACTGTATGTGGGCGTGGGAGGATCCGTTCCATCGAATTTCCATGTAATCGGCGCAGTCTTCGACAAAGTGTATTCCGAAGGCGACATCATTTCCCCGCCACTACGCAATGTACAGACAACAACGATCCCGGCAGGCGGCTCCGTCATCCTCGAGTTCACGGTCGACGTGCCCGGCACCTACCTCCTCGTCGACCACAGTCTCACGCGCTCCATCGACCGCGGGGCACTTGGAGAAATCATTGTCGAGGGACCGGACAATCCGCAGATCTTTTCCGCCGTCAATCCCGATCCCAATCATACGCACGCCGATCTTGCGATGTGGATTGATGGACAAAAAATCGATCTCTCCGATGAGAAATACATGCTGAGTGAAGAATCGAGTGATCCCGACAAAGAAACGAATCCGCATCTGCATGACGGCAACGGACTGGTCATACATCGGCATAAGCCCGGGCAGTCCGTTGGAGAATTCTTACAGGCAATCGACGTCGCCGCAGCCGACAAGTGTGTCACGCTCGATGAAGGTACATCTGTTTGCGATCAAGGCAATAAGCACTGGCAGATGTTCATCAATGGCAGCGAACAGCCATTTGACCCTTCGTACATCTTCAACGATCTCGACCAGATTCTTCTGACCTACGGCGCTACGAAAGAGCAGGTAGCAGTGCAACTGCAATCACTCTCGGATGATGCGTGCCTGTACTCCCAGACCTGTCCGGAGCGCGGCAAACCGCCCGTGGAGAACTGCGTTGCCGATCCAGCGGTGCCCTGCACCGTTCCGCCCGAAGACCTCTAACCCTTTCTTCCTCATGCGTTCAATCTCCACAGTCACCATTGTCTTCTTCCTCTCCACGATGTGCGCGAGCACGTGCCCTGTGAATGTAAACGCCGCACCATTGATGCAGGAAGAAATGCACGATGAAAAACAAAGAGCTGTCGCAGCGATCCATCAGGATCACCGGCCATCCACCGAGGAACAAGGTGCAGACAACCGTTGCGATCGCTGCGATGAACAGAGACTGGAGCAGGGGAAACTGGTGACCCCGGTTGTGACAGACACACTTTCTTTGCTTTTCTCTCCGGCGTTCCCCTGTCTCCCACAGAAATATGCAGCTGTACTCCCTGGGAACGCTTTGATAGTGCGGTCCCACCTGCATCACAGGGGCCACTCGTTCGTGCCGGCAATGGTCCGGACGATCGTCCTGCGCGCCTAAACAGACATCGTTTTAGCTATGCGAATAATGGTTCTGGATTTTTTCCTTCTTCTTCCCATGAAAAATAGCATCACGATCCCCGTCCTTGTCCTCTCGCTCCTAGCCCTCGCTGGTTGCGCCTCCGAGGCGTCGATGACCGAAGAGGAGCAGGCAGCCGAATACGGTCTCACCATAGAAGAATTCCGCGCTGAAAAAAAAGCGGCCGGCCGCATGAATATGGGCATGGGGAAACACAAGTCCATGATCAAAAAGGACGAATGAATTATTTCTCTAATCTCCCCACTCTCGCCATGAATCCTCTATCGAACAACACCGTACAACGCATCGTCACATGGGCGCATACCGGGCACCTGCGCCTGAAGTACATCGTACAGACTTCCAGGGTATTCACCAAAAAACGTACGCTGCTTGCCGTCTCTTCCATGACTCTCACCTCACTTTTCCTCATCTTCACCATCGTCTCAGCGGCAAACGACCCATTCCTGCCTACGCTTGCGGCATCCAACCGAGCAGAGGAGACATCCGCCGAAACGGGAGGGAACGATGCATCCTACGCCCTGGTGAGTCCCGTACTCGTCAACAACGCCTCCACTGTCGTCCTCCTCGGCACAGTGATCTCGAACGAAACTGCAAACATTTACCCTCGCCGCGACGGCATCGTAGAAGATATCACCGTGGATATCGGTGATACGGTGAAAAAGGGACAGGTCGTCGCTCTCCTTCTCCCGAAAGGCGTCGAGGGAGAAAGCGCGGCGGCTATTTCCCGCAAAAAGGCAGAGAAATCTAAAATGGAAACGGAGTACGAAACGGCAAAGAATGTTGCAAAACAATCATTGAACAAGACGCATCAGGAAATCGATGAGAAACGTGAAGAGCTGGCGGCGGTGCTGCGGGAACAGGAAGGCATGATCCAACGCATTGCGCTCGCCGCAGTCAATGTCGAACAGATGCAGGATCAGGCATTCGTGATCGTACGGAGTGCGCGACAGACAATCGAGCGGTTGCTCTTCGGATCCAATGCCCGTACGAACATCAATGCCTATGAGTCGAACATCCTTCCGAGACTTGGGGTCCTCCAGAGAGAAACGCGCTATGACATCATTCCTTTCCTCAATGCCATGAAAAAACTGGAAGATGCATACGCGAATGCACCGGACGCAACGAAGGAAGCACTGATGAGAGAACTCCTCGCTGCATCACAGAATACTTTCTCCGCCCTGCACGCACTCATCGCGTCAACAGATGGAACGCCTATTCCGCTGCCAGGACGAGACATTACCATTGATCCCACGGAGATGACGGAAGAGGCGCACGAGGCGCAGACCATGGTCCTCGAGGCGAAGGAGAAATGGGAGAACGCCCTCCTCATGGCAAAGGAACTCCGTGCGAGTGAACCGGAACTCGCCGCCAAACTCCGCGGCGAAATCAAGGAAGGACGGAGCAACGAAGCGAAGCTCATCACCGCGGGTCTCAAGACTATGGAGGAAGAACTCCTATTCGTCGCCTCCGAGCAGGAACAGATCGTCAGGATCGCTGAGCAGGGCATACACATCGCCGATGCGGAACTCCGGATGGAGACAGTACAGAGCGGCAACCGCCAGATCCTCTCGCCGTTCACGGGTGTCGTTGCCAAACGCTTCATCGAGGTGGGACAGATCGTCATGCCGTCCGATCCAGTCTTCGAGCTCACCAATGTGTCGACGAGCCTCGCGAAGAAAGCAAAAGCAGAAATACAATTTGGGCTGCCGGAAAATCTTCTCTCCGCCGTGAATGTTGGCGACACCGTCCAGTTCTTTCGACAATCCAATGAAGAAAAAATGTACGAAGCCATCGTCACGCGCAAGAGTCCGCAGGTTGACGCCGAGACGTACATCATCATGGTTCAAGCACGTATCCCGGAGGATCTCCACTTGCCGCACCGCTCCAGCGTTCGTGTACGCCTGATGGATGAGGATCGCCCAGTCTTCCGCGTGCCGGCCGCCGCAGTCAAGCGCGAGGAAGAGGCGAACTATGTCTGGATCCTCGAGCCTGACCGTCAGGCACCAACGCAAGAGGCGGTGACGGTGATCGCCGAGGACGGTGAATTTGCGGAGATTGCAGGAGCGATCACGGTGGAAAGCAAGATCATCCTCGATTCCCCGCTCCTCTTCACCGCAGATGAGACTGCTTCTCCCCCTCTCCAGCCATGATCAATACTCTCATCGTCTCGGCGTTGAAGAACCGCTTCTTCATGTTTGCCATCTTCGGCGTCATCGCCATCTTCGGCGTCATCGCGATGCTGCGCATGCCAGTGGATGCCATAC
>JBBTTQ010000085.1:0-5878 GCA_038064175.1 Patescibacteria group bacterium | reverse complement strand
GTTGCGCAACTGTTTTCATGCTCATCCGAGCTTCGCCGCAAATTCTTGAATCTTCGCCGCAAGGTCTTTCGGATCTCCCGCACGACAGAGGATCACTTCCTTCCCGTTTGTGCATCTCTCGCGGATGGCCGGGGTATCGGCGGTAAGCACCGGCACGCCGCAGGCGACCGCATCGTAGACTTTGTGCGGAATGACGCGGCCGGCCTTGTCGCCGGTGTCGAAAATGCCGAGACACAGATCCGCGACTTTGATTCTTTCCGGTAGTTCACTGAAAGGAACGCGCTCGTGAAAGGCGACATTGGAAAGCCCCAGCCTCTCGGCCAGTGCACGCATGGGCTTGTATGTTTGTCCGGAACCGATGAGGGTGAAATGTACGTTCACTTTTTGATCCTGCAGGATTTTTGCGGCACGGAGCACATGCTCGATGCCCTGCAGGGGGATATAGGTGCCATAGAAAAGAATTTCCAGCGGTGTACCAGGCGCTCTCTCGGGCGGATATTCGCGGGGGAAAAAGATATCCGTTCGCGCTTTCAGATAGATCGCACGGATCTTCGACGGTGGTATATGAAACCGTTTGATGAAGAATTGCCTGTGCGCTTCCGTATCGATCCAGATCTCGTCCGCGAGGTAGCAGCTGAGGCAATCCAGAATATAGAGGAACCACGCATACGGGTTCACCCAGGAGACTTTTTTCCGGTCGTCGACCAGGGTATCGGACAGAGAGATGAAAGCATCGAACATGAGCTTCGGATGCTTGCCGCGCGTGAGGAGCCACAGGGGCGGCATCAGGAAATGCCCCGGGAACGTGACGAGGACCGCAGACGCATCTTCCTGATGATCCAAATACTGCCTGCGGAGATCGTGGAATTTCCGGAAGAAACCCTTCTTCGTCGTGTGGCATTCGCGCACTTCCCAGCCCTCCTGCTCCAGATCACGTTTGATGTTCCAGTGCCGTGGGGCGTTCTGATCGTGGTAGCCGATGGCGAGTATGACTTTGCTCACAGAGGTCTATTGTAGCGGAGGATTTTGGACAATGACCAAAACAACAAATAACAAACAATGCGCGACCAATGACCAATCACTTAAGGACACTTGTTGATCACTGATGATTGTTTGTGGTTTGCGTTTTTTGGTAATTTTTATGATTCTCTGCGGTATGATATCTCGGTGAAGATCACGTACGTAACGCATACGAGATTCCCCGTGCAAAAGGCGCACGGGAAGCAGATTGCGGATGTGTGTGCGGCTTTGGCCACACTCGGTCATACCGTGACGCTTCTCTGTCCGACAGTTTCCAATGCCATCAAGATTCCATGGTATCGCTACTACGATCTTCCTCAGTCGTTTCAAGTCCGGACGCTTGAGCATTCTGATGCAACCCGCCAGTGGTGGGTGCTGGGCCTCCTCCATTTCCGTACGAACATGCGACGGTATAAACGCGCACTTCGCCGGTACCTGCAGACACACAAGGTCGATCTCCTCTACGTGCGTTCGCCGGTTCTCCTTCCGACGCTTCTTAAGACGAAGATTCCCGTGATCGTGGAACTTCACACGTTGCCGCGTTTCCGCAAGCGCCGTTTCGCAAAGCTCTGCAACCGCTGTTCACGGGTCGTCTGCCTCACGAGCGCCATGAAAAAAGCCCTGATCCTGTACGGCGTGCCGCCGAAAAAAATCCTTGTGGAACATGACGGAGTAGATCTCTCGCGTTTTAAGAAGCTGCCGAAGAGTGCCGATGCAAAGAAAAGAACAAAGCATGCTCCGGACGACCGTCCCGTCGTCGGCTATTTCGGTTCCTTCTACACTCAGAGGAAGATTGAGAAAGGACTCTCCGTGCTCATCGATGCTTTTGCCCTGCTCAGACAGAAAAGGATCCGCATTTATGGGATCCTCGGTGGAGGGACGGAGAAGGAAGTCGTGGATTTTTTACGCAGGGCGCGGCAGAAAAAACTGGGAGGCGATGTGCGTTTTCTCGGGAATCTCTCTCCCGGCGTCGTTCCGATGCATCTCAGAGCATGCGATGTTCTCGTCTATCCGGCACCCGAGTCAAAGCATCCGTACTTTCAGCGCGATACTTCGCCGTTGAAGATTTTCGAATATCTCGCAGCAGGCCGCCCCATCGTCTGTGCAGACCTCCCCCCGCTCCGGGACATCGTTTCAAAGAGTACCGTATACTTTGCCACCCCCGGCGATCCGGGATCTTTCGCGCACTGGATCGCGCATGCGTTGAAACACCAAAAGGAAGCCGAAACCAAGGCGAAAAAGGGACTCATCCTCGTCCGGCATCACAGTTGGGAGAAGAGGATGGAGAGGATTTTGAGGGGAGTTCCTCACCCCTAACCCCTGCCTGTCGGCAGGGCTAGAGGCGAGGAGTTTCTCTATGGTAAGCTTTTCTCAATGGAATCCATCCGGACCATCAAAAAAGGCGATCAGATCTATGCGATGTTTTTCTCACATGCGCTTTCATGTCCGGGCGTGCGGTTTTTAACGCTCCCCGAGGAACTTCTGCAACTGGGACTCATGGAGCACCCGGCAGGTCATACGGTTCCGGTGCACCAGCATATTCCCCAAACGTTCGATGTGGATCGCATGTGCGAGTTCCTCTACATCGAAAAAGGCAAAGTCCACGCGCATGTCTTCGACGAGGATTGGAATGAGCTTGGGGATCAGATACTCAAGAGCGGTGATTTCCTTTTGTTTCTCCGTGGCGGTCACGGCATCGACATTCTGGAGCCGACCCGTATGATCGAGGTGAAGCAGGGTCCTTTTCCCGGTGATGAAAAATCCAAAACCTACCGCGATTGATATGAAAAAACTTTCCGTCCCCGTCAATGAACAGGTGATTCCGGCGGAGTGTCACGAATACGTGGCCGAGGCCATGAAAACAGGCTGGATCAGTTCCGCGGGCAAATACATCGGCCTTTTTGAAGAACGCTTTGCGGAATTTTTGGGCGTGAAGCATGCCGTGACCACGACGAGCGGTACGACGGCCATTCATCTTGCGCTCGCGACGCTTGGGATCGGCCCGGGGGATGAAGTGATCGTTCCGGATTTCACCATGATCGCAAGCGTATTCCCCATCCTCTACTGCGGCGCCACGCCGGTCTTCGTCGATGTCGATCCGGAAACGTTCAATATCGATCCCAACCTGATCGAAGCGAAGATCACGAAAAAGACGAAGGCCATCATCCCCGTGCATCTCTACGGACAGAGTGCGGACATGGACGAAATTCTGGCGATTGCAAAAAAGCACAAACTTCTCGTCGTCGAAGATGCCGCGGAAGCGCATGGCGCTCTGTACAAGGGGAAACTTTGCGGATCGATGGGGCATGCCGGCTGTTTCAGTTTCTATGCCAATAAAATCATTACGACGGGCGAAGGCGGCATGATGGTCACAAACGACGGCGCTGTCGCGGAGCGCGCGCGGAGGATCAAAGATCTCGCCCACAGCGCCAACAAGCGTTTCTGGCATGAGGAAATCGGCTTCAACTACCGCATCACCAACTTGCAGGCGGCAATCGGGCTGGGGCAGCTTGCGCACATCCAGGAATTCATCGAAAAAAAAGAATGGATGGCTTCGCAGTATCGGAAAAAACTCGGAGATATTCCCGGACTCAGATTGCCCGTTACTCGCGAGAACAGAACGAATGTGTACTGGATGTACGGGGTTCTCGTGGAGGATGATTTCCCGCTGTCGCGTGACGAGCTCCGTGCAGCCCTCAAAGAACGGGGCATCGATACGCGCGATTTTTTCTACTCCTCGGCTTCACAGCCTCTCTTCAAAGATCTTCCTTCCGTCCGCGGATCGTTTCCTGTGAGCGTGTGGCTCTCGGAGCGGGGATTCTACCTGCCATCGGGGTTGGCACTGACTCAGGAGCAGATCGATTACGTGTGTGACGCCGTCCGCGCGATTGCTGCGTCGCGCTAGAGCCTCTCTGAACCCGCTTCGATGCTCTCCATTTTCGATACAATCCATACGTCATGCCTTCTCTCGTTTCCATCGTCCTCCCGACCTACAACGAGGCGGGAAATATCGTCCTGCTCATCGAAGCGCTCGACCGGGACATTCCCTCTCCGAAGGAAATCATCGTGGTCGATGACAATTCGCCCGATGGAACATCGGAGCGTGTGCGGGAATTGATCGGAAAAAAATTCATTCCGGGATTGCGTCTGGAAACGCGTATGATTGATCGCGGCCTCTTAAAGAGCATCCGTCGCGGCATCGAGCTCGCAGAAGGGGACATTATTTGTTGGATGGATTGCGATTTCTCTCACCCGCCGGAAACCATGGCGGAGCTTGTGAAGCAGGTGCAGCAAGGCGCCGGTGTCGCAATCGCCTCGCGTTACATTCACGGCGGCAGCTACAAGAGGGGGCTCGGATGGTTCGGCGCCGACGAATCCGCCCTGGCGGTGCTCTTAAGCCGTCTCATCAACTGGTTCATTCACATCGCCCTCGATCGCAGACTCCATGATTACACGAGCGGGTTCATCGCCATCCGGAGAAGTCTCCTCAAATCTCTGCCTCCGCTCCGGGGGGACTACGGCGAATATTTTATGGAGCTGATGTACCGCGTCATCAAGTCCGAGAATGTCCGTATCGTCGAAATTCCGTTCGTGTCTCCCCCGCGTCGCACGGGACAATCAAAAACGGGCACGACGTTCCGGCAACTCTTCCGCCGCGGCATTCCGTATTTTCTGATGATTCCGCGTCTCTGGGTGATCCGCATTCGACACCGGCTGGGGCGGAATGGTGCGTAAACTTATTCGACGCAATGCTTCCGCAATGACCTCCGCACCGCGTTCAGCCGTTACGGCGCTCGGGTGCACCGTGTCCCAACTGAGTGTTTCCGCCTTGTTCCCGAAGGTGTCATAGAGATCGAGGACTTGAAATCCGCGCTGCTCCGCGAGCGCCCTCAGTTTCGGCCGCGCACGGGGATGCATGTGTCTCTCCGGCCAGATCACAAAGAGTTTTGGGAAGTCTTTCGGCAGCGAGGCGTTCAGTTTGTCGAGGTACGAGGCATAGGTCCTCAGACTTTCGTCCGTTACGGGCTCCTCGGTTGAGTTGTCCTCCATCGCCGTTTCCTGCTCCTTGAGATCCTTCTTACCCTGCCGCGCCGTCACGAATTTCTTCACGGCGATATAAAAAGCGCTGTGCATATCGAGCCAGCATTTGCCAGGAATCCATTGCATCAGTCCCCGTTCGACGGGGGAGCACTCGAGCTTCGTCGGCTGCCATCCGTCGGGACGCAGAATTCCCTGGTCATCCAGCTTCGCGACGCCGAAATCCTCGACATCGTTGAAGTGGAAGATGAGGACAAGCGCTTTCGGATCCAGTTTCCGGATTTTCTCCTGGAACACGGCGGTTTGCTGACGCAGGTTATAGCCGGGAGATGCCGTATTGAGCACGTTCCATGCAGGGAGCGCTTTCTGCGCCTTCCTTGGGATCGTTTCATCGTCTTCAAGCCCGTAGCCGAAGGTAATTGAATCGCCGAGGAAGACGAGGAGGGGCTTTTTCGGGTCCAATTCCGGTCCGCGGAAGCCGAGGGAGTTCGTCGTGACCGTCGACCGGTACGCCCGTTCGGAGATATTCGGTTTCAATTCATAACTAATCTCTGGATTTTCGTTCGGCTGGTAGATCTTCGGGGGATTCGGTTTCACGGATACGAGCCCGGTCATACGCAGGGCGGCTTCGATCCCTCCGAAGAAGAGAACACAGGTTGCAAGGAGGAGGCCGAGGTTGATGAAGAGCTCTTTTCGTCGCATGAGCTGGGGCATGATACTTGTTTGTACTTTCTTTGTCTGCCCGCGATTTCTGACGCACATAATTCGGGTCATGACCAAAATGTGTGGAGAACATATCCAGGCATCCATGCGCAGATCC
>JBBTTQ010000084.1:0-4015 GCA_038064175.1 Patescibacteria group bacterium | reverse complement strand
TTTTGATGATGAGAGCGCCCGTCATCGTGTCGCCGCTGTCGTCGACGAAGTAGGAGACGGCGTTGGCGTAGGTGATGCCGGCGCCGCCGGTATCGTTGTCCGCAGACCACGAGAGCACTCCGGCGGCGTTGGTTTTGAGGACCTTGCCGGACGCCGCGCCATCGAACTGCGGGAAGGTGTAGGCGACGTTATTGAACGTAATGGTTCCGGGGATCGAGAGTTTGGCGCCGGAGATGACGCCCGTGACTTCAAGCTTCGTCCTGGGAGCGGTCGTCCCGACACCGAGGTTACTCATGATATAGGCGTTCGCGCCGGACATAACGGAGAGCTTCGCGCCGGAGAGGACGCCTGCCACCTGGAGACCGGCCTTGAAGCGGGATGCATTTGCCACGGTGAGGCCGCCCGAAGCCGTGATGTTCCCCAGTGCGTGGACGTCGTCCGTGAATTCGAAGCGGGCGGGACCGCGGTTCCAGAACATTTCCTCGGCCACCGTGTCGCCGAAGCGCAGCACCAGGTTCGCCGCTGAATCCGAGTCGTCGATGATTTGAAACCCCTCAGTGTTGACGAGAGTCGTTGGTTTCCAGGTGCTCGCGAACGCCGTAGAGACCGAAATGCTGAATTCTCGGGTTGGACAAAGGATGAGAAGCGCGATGATCGCGCAAAGTTTTCTGCAGTGAGGGAGGCTCTTTTTCATCTGCCGGAAGCTCTTTGTGTTTGTGTGCATTCGAGAGATGTAATCTAATGATTGTAGCAGAAAAACCCGTTTTTGGCTTGCGGAATCATTTGCGCATGTGGAGTTTTTGTTTCCTGCCCGGTTTGCCAAGGGGTGGCAGCGGGAGTGGGTCCACCGCGCAAGCTACGCAGACTGGATCTGAAGATAACGATTCTACGAAGCTCGCGAAGCAGAATGGCGGAGAGGGTGAGTCCAGTACCCAACCCAGTGGGAATTTTCAGAGACCTTTCGAGGGGTCGAATCAAGAGGGTTGAGGTGGGTGGGTCGGGAGCGATTTTCGGAGGTTTTGAGAGAGTGAATTGGACAGAATTGGACAGTACTTGAGAGGGGTAAACCGAACATTTCCGAACAGTACAGAGGGGCCTGAATGTGACAAATGTGACAGTACTTGAAAGGCTTCCCGACTCATATTGGACAACAGGAAGCCCATGTGTCATCTGAGACAAATGGGACAGTCCAAAGGGGGTATGTCTCACGTGTCCCATTCGTGGACTTTTTACCTAGCCTTTGCGAACCGTTGCGGCATTGATGAGACATACCCCACCCTACCCTTCTGGAAAAAGCATCGCATACCAACATTGATAGACTATCAACTCCGTGGCATGGAGAAAGAAAAGAGCAAATGTCCGACACACCAATTCGCTACTGCCTCTATGCGCGAAAATCCTCCGAGGATGACGAAAGGCAGGCGCTCAGCATCGACTCCCAGATCAAGGAAATGCTGGCGGTCGCGAAGCGCGACAGATTGTATATCGTGGAGATCCGGCGCGAGAGCCACTCGGCCAAGGATTCTGGGCAACGTCCCGTCTTCAGTCAGCTCCTGACAGATATCAGGAGCGGGATGTTCACAGGAATCGTCACGTGGGCACCAGACAGGTTGAGCCGAAACGCCGGCGACCTCGGCTCACTCGTTGATCTGATGGACCAAGGAGTCTTGAAGGAAATCCGAACGACCGGCCAGAAATTTACAAATTCACCGAACGAAAAATTCCTCCTTATGATCCTCTGCTCGCAGGCGAAGCTGGAGAATGATAACCGGGGAGTGAACGTGAAGCGCGGGATGAAGGCGAGGGCCGAGCAGGGCTATCGGCCCTGCATGCCTGCGCTCGGATATCTCACCGAACGGCGTCCCGGAGAGGTGAAGAGCAGGGTGATTCCCGATCCCGTCCGTGCCCCCTTCATAAAGCAGGTCTTCGAGAGGGCGGTGGTCGACGGTATGAGCGGACGGCAGCTCTACGAATGGATCCATGACGAGGGATTCCGCACCCGGGCAGGCAATCGCGTGACGCTCAGCATGGTCTATAAGATCCTGCACAACGCTTACTACACAGGACGGTTCGAGTATCCGGTCGGGAGCGACCGCTGGTTCACGGGAACCCATGAACCGATCGTGAGCCAGCAGCTCTTCGATGATGCGCAGCGATGCCTTTCGAGCCAGAGAGGTGAATGGGGATCGAAAGAGTTTGCCTTCACCCGGCTCATGACGTGCGGCAACTGCGGCTCAGGAGTGACGGCGGACGAGAAGCGGAAGCAGCTCAAGAACGGCAGCATCAGCCGCTACGTCTACTATCGATGCACGCATACCCGGAACCTCGACTGCAAGGAAGCACCGATTCGGGAGGAGGATCTGATCGAACAATTCATCGATCTGCTGGATGGGCTGGATCTCAATTCCTCCGCCGTGAAACGAAAGATCGATAGTGAGTTCGAACGATTCTCCAATTTCGCCTCGGACGTCCTGGGGATGTCGGACAAGAAAAAAGCACAGAAGATCAATCAGCGGAAATACGTGGAGTATCTGCTGCGGAACGGGACGATGGAGGAGAAGCGGGAGCTGCTCGGATCCTTGAAGGACAGATTGCTGCTTAAGGATCAGAAGATCGTGCTTGACGAGGAGAAGGAAGAACGGGCTTAAAGTTTCCGCGATTGCACGATTAAGAAAGGTGGGAAGTGGGAGATGAGCGCGTACTCATCGGGTAAACGTGAGTCCTGCTTTTTCTTCCATGTAGGCTCGCGGATCTTCTCTATAGTAAATCCCTCTTTGGTCAGACTCTCGGAGAGTTGCTCGAACGGATGGCAGTAGCCATGGAGATGGAGTTTCTTCATCATCTTCCACTGGTACGGGTGATTCGGCAAATACTGGATGCCGTTTGCGGTAACGTTCCCTCGAAATGGATCCCCTCCATAGGCTTGGAAGAGAGGATGATGGCAGGAGAACACATAGATGCCACCGCTTTTCAGGATGCGGCGCACTTCGTGGAAATGGGCATCGAGATTCTTGAGATAATGCAGGATCATACTGCTCGTCACGACATCAAACATTCCTGACTGAAGGCCGGTCTTGGTGGCAGTTCCGTACTGGAAGAGGAGATCAGGATGCCGCTCATGTGCGATTTTCAGCAACGTCTTGGAGAAATCGACTCCGACGACGGTCTTTGCGCCCCATTTTTTGAGTATGATTGTGAAAATCCCCGAGCCGCAGCCAATATCCGCAACATCTTTTTTTCGCACGATCTTCTGTAGCAACGCAGCCATGGCCGGTCGTTCGAGCACCCGATTCCAAGAACTCTCGGCCGGATCGCACATCATTGCGTCGTAATGGGCTCCGAACGCATCATAGACGGCCTGTACGGACTTGGCGCGTGCCATATGTTTCGATAGTATACGCCACTTACTACTCTTTTATGAAGAAATTGAGCTTCATCGGCGCACACTGTGATGACGCGGAGATCTGGGCAGGTGGGACGATGCTGAAACACCGTGATCAAGGAGAGGAAATATCGATCTTTCTTCCGGCCGATTCCGAACGTGAAATGCAACATTTGGAAGAACAGCGTGCCTCCTGTGAAAAAGGCGGTTTCAGCTACCTCCTCTATGAGACGAGGAAGGATTTGATTGAAAAACTCACGGCAATTGCCCCTGATATCCTCATCACCCATTGGGATGATGATACACACCGGGATCACCGCAGGGTCTCGCAGGATGTGATCGAAGCGGCACAGCGCTGTATGCGCACGACGGAGAAGCCGACGGAGCTGTACTTCTGTACCACATATAACGGCCTCGGACTTCACGGGGATTTTGCGCCAGATCACTACGTCAATATCGAGCCCTACATCGACCGCAAGAATGAGTTGATCCGCTGCTTCGAGGGAAAGAGTCCAGAGCACTGGATTCGCTATGCGACAGTCCTCCATGAACTCTACGGTTTCCGCTGTCGCTGCAAGCAGGCGGAGGGATTCAAGCGCTTCGGTCTCCTCGGCTACTACGGAGCGGGAAGCA
>JBBTTQ010000083.1:0-12579 GCA_038064175.1 Patescibacteria group bacterium | reverse complement strand
GGACGCCATCCCCGACCTCTCGGAGAACCAGGTCATCATTATGACGGAGTGGATGTGGCAAACCCCGAAGAACGTGGAAGACCAGCTCACCTACCCGCTCACGGTGAGCATGCAGGGTCTCGCTGGCGTCCGCACAATCCGCGCCACTTCCATGCTCGGTCTCTCGATGGTGACCGTCATCTTTGAGGATAACGTCGGCATCTACTTTGCACGGGACCGCGTCTCGGAACGCCTCCGGCTCATCCAGGCGGAACTCCCGGAAGGCGTCACGCCCATCCTCGGTCCCGATGCCACTGGCGTCGGCCATGTCTTTCTCTATACGCTCGAGAGCGATCGCCATACCCTCACCGAGTTGCGGACGATGCAGGATTTTATCGTTCGCTACGGTCTCCAGAGCCTTCCCGGCATTGCAGAGGTTTCCTCCGTCGGCGGCTATGTGAAGAGCTATCAGGTCATCTTGGATCCGAAAAAATTGATCCAGTACGACATCGGCATCATGGAGGTCATGGAATCCCTCAAAGCCGCAAATAACAACGTCTCCGGAAAAGTCGTGGATACGGGGGGTCGGGAAGTTGCGATCCAGGGGATCGGCTTTTTCCAGGGGACATCTGACATAGCCAGTACGGTGATCGGTGAAAAAGCTGATGGTATTCCCCTGACTGTGGAAGATATCGGCGAAGTGCGCATTTCCGGACTCTTCCGCCGTGCCATTCTCGCAGATGCGGAGGAGGAGAAAGTCGGCGGTGTGGTCGTGATGCGCTACGGGGGAAACCCTCTCAAAGTCATCGAAGCGGTAAAGGAAGAGATTCCGCGGCTGGAACAATTGCTTCCCGAGGGGGTGACGATCCGTCCGTTTTACGATCGTTCGCACCTCATTCGCGGCGCGATCAGCACGGTACGCGAATCGCTCCTTGAGGAAATGATCATCACCGCCATCGTCCTTGGCCTTTTTCTTTGGAACATCAGCAGCACGTTCATCATTGCGGCCGGTCTCTCCGTCGGAGTGCTCATCACGTTCATCTTCATGAGTATCGCGGGAGTTCCGAGTAATATCATGAGTCTTGGCGGTATCATCATCGCTATCGGCGCCATGGTGGACGCCGACATCGTCATATGCGAAAACATTTTCGCCAGACTCTCGAAACATCCGCCGCAAAATAGCGTAGAGCGCCTTCGGCGGATCACGGAAGCGACGCTGGAGGTGGCGAAACCCATCATACCAGCGATGATCATCATCATCCTCTCCTTTGCACCGATTTTCGCACTGCAAGGAATGGAAGGGAAGCTCTTCTCGCCGCTCGCTTTCACAAACGTCTTCGGCATGGCGGGAGCACTCCTCGCCGCAGTATTCCTCGTGCCGATCCTCTGCATGTTCTTCCTCGGCGGGAAACTGCATCCCGATGAAAAAATTCCCCTCGTGCGCTTCCTCCAGCGAACGTATCGTCCGGCCATCGCGTGGGCTCTCAAAAAGCGAAAGACTGTGCTCGGCATCGCGGGAGCACTCGGCATGGTCGGCTTTCTCGCGGCACTCAACATCGGTTCGGAATTTATGCCTCCACTTGACGAGGGTAGCCTCTGGTATATGCCAATCACCGTGCCGGACGTCACCGAGGAACGTGCGCAGGAAATTCTGCTCGCGACCAACAAGATCATTGCCGGTTTTCCGGAGGTCGCCATGGTCGTCGGCAAGGCGGGACGCTCCACCACCCCCACCGACCCCTCGCCACTCGCGATGTTCGAGACGTTCATCACCCTCAAGCCGAAGAGTGAGTGGCGCAGGGGGATGACGCGCGACAAGCTCATTGGAGAAATGCATGACGCTCTGCAATTTGAAAATGTCTGGAATGGCTTCACGCAGCCGATTATCGGTCGCATCGACATGCTCACGACTGGCATCCGCACGCAGCTCGGCGTGAAAATCTTCGGCGAAGATCCCATACGACTTGAAAAGATCGCCATCCAGATTGAGGAGATTCTTACGGGTATCCCTGGCGCAGTGGATACGGCTGCCATCCGCACCATGGGGCTTCAGTACCTCAACATTGATCTGAAGGAGGAGCTTCTTGCGCAAAGCGGCATCGAGAAGGGCGAAGCGCTTGCGATGATCTCTGCTGGCGTCGGAGGAGAACTCGTGACTCGTACCATCGAAGGTCGTGAGCGCTATGGTGTGGAAGTCCGCTTGGCGCAGGCGTACCGCCAAGACATCGAGGACGTCCGATCACTGCCGCTCATGGGGAGCCGCGGGAACACCGTGCTCCTTGGCAGCATCGCCGATATTCGGATGGTGGACGGACCCGCTGAAATCCAGAGCGAGAACGGGGTGCTGCGCGCCGTCGTCCAGACGAACGTCCGCGGACGTGACATCGGTTCTTTTGTGAAGGAGGCGGAACAAACACTGCAGGAGCAACTGGAACTGCCTCGGGGGTATCGCTACTCATGGTCCGGTCAGTATGAGAATCAGCAGCGCGCGACAAAGCGCCTCCTGGTGGTGGTGCCGCTCGCGCTCCTGCTCATGACGACGCTCCTGTACTTCACGTACCGCGATGTGTGGCTCACCGGCATGGTGCTCCTCACGATCCCGCTCGGTCTCGTCGGTGGTGTACTCTCGCTATTCCTTGGCGGCATGAACTTCTCCGTTGCCGTTTGGGTCGGCTTTATTTCCCTCTTCGGCAATGCCGTAGAGACGGGAACGGTGATCGTCGTGTACCTGGAGAACGCTTTTCGTGAACGCTTCGGTCTTCCGCTCATTGAAGGAGAGTACGAAGAGAAAGTGGAGCAGAAACCTGTGACGCGCGAGGGGATTCGGGAAGCAGTGATCGAAGGAGCGACGAGGCGGCTCCGCCCCATCCTTATGACTGCACTCGCCTCGGTCTTCGGGCTCCTTCCCCTGCTTTTCTCCACTGGTCCCGGCGCCGATGTGCAGCGTCCCCTCGCACTCGTTGTGGCCGCCGGTCTCACGACGTCCATCTTCCTTGCGCTGTTCGTCATCCCCGTTCTCTTCACGATGATACGGGAAAGAAATGTCTCGGCATGAGTGTATTTCCCCTTCCCTCCGTTCCACGATACTGCCACATTGAGTCTTATGGAAAATCCTCGTACTCCTGCATATCGGCCATCCTCATCTTCCGCTCTCGAATGGAAATTCATCTGGGCGTTTATCCTCAATGGTGCGCTTGCAATCGGTGAACTCACCATGAGCGTTGTAACAATGCACCATTATCGGCTCATACGCTTAATCACCATTGCCCTGTTCTCAGCGGTTCTCGCCGGGACATGGGATGTCTGGTGGCACGGCGCACTCGGACGCGAGACATTCTGGTCACCGCCACATCTCTTGCTCTACATCTCTGTCATTGTCGCGATTACGACGGGTTTCTACTGTTGGTGGAAGACGAGAGAACAATCCATGAAGTGGCTTGCCATCGTTCTCTTTCTCATACCCGCCTCCGCGCCGTTCGATGAAATTTGGCACAGAATTTTCGGAGTGGAACCGGTGAACAGCCCGCTTATTTTCTGGAGTCCGCCGCATGTTATTCTCGCGCTCGCGCTCATGGGAAGTTTTCTCTTTCTTTTCGCGCGCCTCCGGAACGATGAGGATGTCATCGCCCGGCATCTCTTGCAGAGTGCCGCATTGGCGTGTGTGCTGAGTCTGGCGCTGTTTCTGGCGACACCTCTTGAACCCACGGGCCCCTACCACCTCCTGGGATTCTACGGCGCAGGCATCGGCACGGGCGTCATCACACTTGTGTTTCTCCTGGCACAAGAATGGATGCGGCGTTTCGGGAGTGCGATATTTGTCGCAGGCATCTTCATGCTCCTTGCTGCCATGAACTTTATGGAACAAACGGCTCCGAATGTCGTCATCCAGCCGCACGACCATCCACCGGGATGGCTCATGATTTTTGCATGCCTTGTTCCTGCAGCTCTGATCGATCTTCTGCGCCAAAAGCCGCTTTGGCTGCGCGGTGGAATCGTCGGACTCCTGCACGGAGGATTGATATATGGATTCTCATCGCGCTTCTTTGAGTCACAATTTCAGTACTCCCCGCAAGACATGTGGATCGCCATTGGCACGAGTCTGCTTGCGGGTATTTTCGTCGGCTGGCTTCTCTCGCTCTTCACTCCATCCCGTTTCTCCAACTCTCTATGAAGTATGAATCACTCCTCATCGTCGGCACCCTCTTCCTGTCCGCTTGTGCACCGCAGCCCTCCGACATGGGAATGGATCATCAACAGATGGATCATGGCATGATGCGCGGGGACAACACAGTCGATGCTGGGGGAACCTCGACGCTGCTTTCCGGGAAAGATATTGATCTCTCGACGCTGCCGGAAGCGCAGGCTCCGCAGATGCTGGAAATAGCAGACGGAGGTACCATCGACCTGAACCCGACGATCGTGAAAAAGACGATCAACGGAGCATCGTTCGCCTTTTATGCCTACAACGGACAGTTCCCGGGTCCGACGATCAAGGTAAAGCAGGGATCGACTTTCACAGTGCGGGTGAAAAACGGGATCGACCAGCCCACCACAATCCACTGGCACGGCATCCGGCTCGAGAACCGTTTCGATGGCGCCGCAGGAGTGACGCAGGAAGCAATCGAACCGGGTGGCTCCTTCACCTACACCGTCGTCGTACCGGACGAAGGCATGTACTGGTATCACCCCCATGTCCGCGAGGACATACAGCAGGACCTCGGGCTCTACGGCAACCTTTGGGTGGCATCGAAGAGCACGGATATCTACGCTTCTGTAAACGCGGAAATCCCCGTCATGCTTGATGATATTCTCCTGGGAAGAAACGGACTGCCACTCTCCTATGGAAAAGACGATGCAGACCATGCGCTCATGGGTCGCTTCGGCAATACGATGCTCATCAACGGTCAGACCAATCCGCAGATCGCGCAAGCCAAGACCGGAGATGTGATCCGCTTCTTCTTTACGAACGCGGCGAATACCCGCACATTCAAACTCGCCTTTGACGGAGCAAAGATGAAACTCGTCGGAGGAGACGGCGGCAAGACAGGCACAGAAAAATTTGTCGACAGCGTCACCATTGCTCCTTCCGAGCGGTTGATCGTCGACGTACTCTTTGAAAAATCAGGAGAGGTCACCTTGAAGCACATCGGTCCGGAGCGCTATGCACTCGGCTTAGTAACGGTGGAAAACACTTCTGCATTCCCATCGTACGGGCGGGAGTTTTCTTCCCTTCGAACGAATGAGGATATGGCTGCGGCTGCGGATCTCATCCGGGAATTTTCCGCAAAAGAACCGGATGAAACGATCCATCTCTCCGTGAAGCAACCCATGATGGGCGAGATGCAGCATGGCGGCATGATGCAGCACGGCACTACGGTGGACGGAATCGAATGGGAAGATGCCATGCCGATGATGAATGCCGTCACGACGAAGGCGAACACGCAGTGGAAGATCATCGATGAAGCTTCGGGCAAGGAAAACATGGATATCCACTATGCATTTACGAAGGGCGACAAAGTGAAGATCCGCATCGTGAATGACAAAGACTCGGCCCATCCCATGCAGCACCCGATCCACTTCCATGGCCAGCGCTTCCTCGTGCTTTCGGTGAACGGAAAGCCAAGTGAGGATCTCGTCTGGAAGGACACGGTACTTGTTCCAAAGGACGCTGCCGTCGATATTCTGCTCGATGTCACAAATCCCGGAGACTGGATGCTCCACTGCCACATAGCGGAACACTTGAGCAACGGAATGATGGGCACGTTTACCGTGGAATAATTTCCTTCTTCTTTCCCCTTCTTTTTATGTTCAACATGATGAACACCACCGGCATACAGTACGGCTTCATTACCCTCTGGGGACTCCATATTCTCTCCGTCATTGCTTTCTTCGTCGGTCTCATTTTCCTGGTGGTCCTTGCAATCAAGACATTCACCCCGGCACAACTCAAGAGCTGGGCGATCTGGCTCATGGTTGGCGGTACAGTCGTTTGCCTTTTTACCATCGGGGTCTTGGGTCGTCCGTGGATCGGGATGCGCTTCGGAGGTCCCGGAATAAACGGCATGCAGATCGGGCGCATGATGCAAGAAAACGGGCTGACTGCCGATTCTGCCGAACAGAATAAGGAAATTGCCGATGGAAAAGCTCTCTACGAGAGACTGAAGTTGAAGCAGACAAACTGTCAGGATCTTTCAGACAGCGACTTCGAGTTGATCGGTGAGTACCTGATGGCCCAAATGGCCGGCGAAAGGCACGGGCAGATGAACACCATAATGAAGCAAATGATGGGAGAGGAAGGCGAGGAAGAAATTCACCGTATGATGGCCAGGCGCGCCAGCAACTGTTTTGCTCAATAATCCCTCACCCTCTATTATTCCAGCCACTTCCTACAGCTTCTGGATAACACTTCCACTCTCTCTGAAAGAAGCGGAGACAAGTGTGCGTGAAGCACTTCTGAAAGAGAAATTCGGCGTCATCTCGGAGATCGACATCCAGGCAAAACTGAAAGAAAAATTGGGAGTCGATCACCCGCCGCACAAGATTCTCGGCGCATGCAATCCGAAGCTCGCGTATGACGCGCTCAAAGAGAATCCTGATGTCGCGCTCGCATTGCCCTGCAACGTCGTGCTGCGCGAAGAGAACGGGCAGACGCATGTGTCCGCGCTCAAGCCTTCCATCGCATTGGAACCGTTCAAGGGACTGAAGGTGCATGAAACAGCTTGTAAGGCAGAGGAAGCGCTGGAGCGGGTATTTGATCATCTCTGTCACCTCCTTCCTCATCTTTCCACCACCGATGTATGAGCAGCCTCCATATCACTCTTCTTGGATTCCTGGCCATCATCGGCTTCTTCCTCATGACCGAGCACTGGGCGCACCTCTACGGGTATCTCCCGCTCCTGCTCCTCCTCGCCTGTCCGCTTCTCCACATTTTCGGTCATAGTGGGCACGGCGGTCATGGTGATGGAGAGACACCGGAGAAAAAATCATCTTCACCTTCTTCCCATCACCACCATGAGTGAAGCAGCACCCGCCTACGGCTTGTGGGGGCTCGTGATCATCAATATCGCAGTCTTCCTCATCTTCGCGTTCAGCTTCTCGCACCCGAAGTCCCCCGGGGACTGGCGGGCATTCGGCGGGTTCTCCGCTTTCATCGTCGCGCTTTTCGTCGAGATGTACGGCTTCCCGCTCACGATCTACTTCCTCTCGGGCTGGCTCCTAACTCGCTACCCAGTACTTGATCCATACTCCCATGACGCGGGGCACCTTTGGGAAACGTTACTGGGATGGAACATCGATCCGCATTTCGGCCCGCTGCACATTCTCAGCAACGTTCTCGTTTTTGCGGGTTTCATCCTCCTCTCAACTTCATGGACTGTCCTCTTCAAGGCGCAGAAGAAACACACCATCGCGACCACCGGTCCGTACGCCCGTATTCGTCATCCGCAGTACATGGGCTTCGTCATCATCATGTTCGGCTTCCTGCTCCAGTGGCCGACCATCGTCACGCTCGTCATGTTTCCGATCCTCCTCGTCATGTACGCACGCCTCTCGCTCTGGGAGGAGAAGGAGATGATACAACAGTTCGGCGAAGCATATGAGCAGTACAGGGAACGCACACCACCGTTCATTCCATGGTTATCTTCATCTCATGCTCTTCGAGCATAATCTTTTCTATTTCCTTTCCCCATTCTCCCATGTCCGTTTCCCTCTTCACCCCCTACCCGCCCCTGCAGTGGGCACACGGTTTCAGCCGCACTCTCGCGGTCATCTTCGCGCTCTGCATGCTCTACGGTTACCTCTTCCTGCAGACCGAT
Organism: Patescibacteria group bacterium; assembly: GCA_038064175.1. Taxonomy (GTDB): domain Bacteria; phylum Patescibacteriota; class Gracilibacteria; order Peribacterales; family Peribacteraceae; genus 2-02-FULL-52-16. The sequence continues at coordinate 4,786 of JBBTTQ010000083.1, read as the reverse complement.
CCGGCTCTCAGGGATCTCCACAGCAATCTCCTCCGCGCCTTCATCTTCGGATGGAGCGGTGCTGGCATGAACTGGCTGACCCTTTTACTCGGCATCGTCATGAGCTACGTCTGGGGCTTCCTCTTCGGCGGAACGCTCGCATTCTGCATGAACCACTGCCAGAAGCATTGATGCAATTCCTCCTTTCCCCATGGTTTATCGCCCTCAGCGTCGCTTCACTGATTGTGATGGGGCTGGAACTGTGGGGACTGCTGCGTGCCTGCAAACGCCATAATGCCTCTTCCATAGGTCAGATGTGTGCGAAAACCGACTGCCTCCCAACAGCTGGCATAGCTTCCATTGCCGTGGTGTATGTCTTGCTGACTGTCGCATATATCCTCCTGCCTCCCATCCTCCACAGTGTCCTCTGATGGCACTACTGACGGCGAGAAGGTCATTCTCCTTCTACAGGAGCATTGGATGCAATACGGGATGGCGGCATTCCTGATCGTCGCTTCCTGGCTCCTCTCTCTCGTCTGCACGGCGCTCAGCACCGCGCTCATGAACTGGAATCACACAGCCTCCGTCGTCGTTCTCGTGACAGGCCACGTACTCTTGCTCCTCTTCCATCATGTAGCTTTCTATCGCATCTTCAGCAGCAGCATGACGCGCGTCCTTCTTACGAATAAACGCATTCTCCGTTCCCAAGGAAGTCTGTGGCTTCGCGAGAACGTCATGGACATTCCGCTCTGGAAAATCCGCTCGCTGGAAGTCGCGAAGCACGGCCTTCTCCAACATATCCTCGACTACGGTTCCATTCTCCTCAACCGCCGGGAACTCCCGAGCCTGCCGCTCATTCCACATCCGCAGGCGGTGCATGCGCGTATCGTCTCTCAATTGCAGCAGATGCAATCCGCCTTCGGGAACTCGACGGAAAGCAGTACAATTTCGAAATAACCATCCATTCATGCACATGCACGATCACACCTCAACGGAGCCTCATTGTCCCTGTGGGAAGGCATGTATCAGTTGCTCTGCGGAGGCACTCTGTGTTTCCTCCGGCTGCGATATGGAAGCGAAACAGTACGAGTACCCTTCGACTCGCGGAGTGCATCCTGAGAATCGCCGAAGGGCTCGCTCCCACCTTCGCCCTCCGGGCTTCGGCGGGCAGGCAGGGCAAGCGCACACAGACCACACGAGTCACATGGATCACGAGAAAGCAATGACCGATCCGGCGATGGCCAAGCAGATGGAGGGAGACATGCGCAGGCGCTTCTGGATCTCCCTGCTTCTTGCGATTCCGACTGTTCTCTATTCTCCACTCGGAGAAACCCTTTTCAAACTCACACTCCCCTCGCCGATTCCGGTCAACTGGCTGCTCTTCCTTTTGAGCACTCCCGTTGTGCTCTGGATGGGCTCCATCTTCATCACGGGAACGTATTACTCGCTGAAGGCACGGAAACTCAACATGGCCGTCCTCATCGCAACGGGCGTGCTCGCAGCGTACATCGGCAGCATCATCCTGATGCTCACCGTCGGTGGGGAGACATTCTTCGACGCCGCCGTGATGCTCGTGACGTTCGTGCTGTTCGGACACTGGATGGAGATGAAATCGCGCAGGGGAACATCTGAGGCGCTTCGCGCACTGTTTGATTTGATCCCGCCGCAAGCGACCGTCATTCGTGATGGAAAAGAACTGACGATCCCCAGCGCGGAGATCATCAAGGGGGACATCGTCGTCCTGAAGCCAGGGGATAAAGTGCCGGTGGATGGAGAAATTGTCGAAGGCCAAAGTTCCATCGACGAATCACTGGTCACCGGCGAATCCATGCCCGTTGCCAAAGAGAAAGGAATGAACGTCGTGGGTGGTTCGGTCAACCAGACAGGCACCGTGAAGTTCAAAGCCATGCAGGTCGGCGCGGATACGGTGCTGGCACAGATCATCAAGCTCGTCGAGACAGCGCAGAACTCGAAGGCACCGGGGCAGCGGATTGCGGACAAGGCCGCTGCCATCCTCGTCGTCGTTGCCATTGGATCAGGCATTCTCACGTTCTTCGGTTGGTACATCTTCGGCGGTGCGACCATCATCACCGCGCTCACGTTCGCTATTTCCGCAGTCGTGATCGCGTGTCCGGATGCTCTCGGACTTGCCACACCGACTGCCGTCGCTGTCGGCACAGGCATCGGCGCGAAGCACAATATCCTCATCAAGAACGCGGCAACACTTGAAAACACTTCCCGTCTGACAGCCATTGTCCTCGATAAGACGGGCACCCTCACCGAGGGAAAGCCAAAAGTCACAGACGTTCTCTCTTTCGATGATTTCAAGGAAGACGATGTGCTCCAGTACGAAGCGGGTATCGAGAGCGGATCGAATCACCCGATTGCCAAAGCAATTGTGGAGGAAGCGGAGAGGAAGATGGCCATACCAGTGACTATCGAGAATTTTTCTTCCATCGCAGGACATGGCCTCAAAGCCACCGTGAAAGGCAAAACCGTTCTCGTTGGAACGGAGAAGCTCATGCAGGACAACAACGTCGGCATCCAAGGTGCAAAGGAAGCAATCGCAAAGCTCGCAGGGAAGACCTTGAGCCTTCTTGCGGTGGACGGAAAGCTCAAAGGCATCGTCGCGGTGGCCGATACGGTGCGGCCGAGCGCGAAGAAAGCCATCCAAGGATTACACGGGCTTGGGATCGAAGTGGCGATGATGACGGGCGATCATCAGACCGTTGCCGATGCAGTTGCAAAGGAGCTCGGCATCGACCGTGTCTTCGCGCAAGTGCTCCCCGAGCGCAAGGCTGACCATGTGAAGAAGTTGCAGCAGGAAGGGAAATTCGTCGGTATGGTCGGCGACGGCATCAATGATGCCCCAGCGCTGGCGCAAGCGGACATTGGTATCGCCATCGGCGCGGGGACAGACGTGGCGATTGGAACCGGCGATATCGTGCTCATGAAGTCCGATCCAGTCGATATTCTGTCGGCGATCATCTTAAGCAAGGCAACCGTCCGCAAGATGAAGCAGAATCTCTTCTGGGCATCGATCTATAACGTGCTTGCGATTCCCGTTGCGGCAGGCGTCTTCTCCTCATCCTTCGGCATTTCCTTGGCTCCGGCGATCTCCGCTCTTTTGATGTCCGTTTCCTCCATTATTGTTGCAACCAACGCGGTGATGCTCAAGCGCGTGGAACGCACCCTCACTTGATATGTCTTCCTACGCTCTCCAATCCTCGGCAGATGTGCTGCGAGAACTGGGGAGTCGCAGCGAAGGTTTGCCGGAGGCGGAGATTCTCAAGCGGCAGACGCAGTACGGCTTCAATGAACTTCCCGAGAAGAAGCGTTCCCTCGTTCTCCTCTTCCTGCGGCAGTTTCAGGATATCCTCGTCTACATCCTCGTCGGAGCTCTCGTTCTCTCCCTCCTCCTGCCATTCCTTGAGGAGGGCCGCCCGACCGTGGACAGCTTCACGGACGCGTTCGTCATCCTTGCGATCCTGCTCCTCAATGCTGTTCTTGGCTTCGTCCAAGAGTACAGAGCGGAGCAGGCCGTCGCTCTGCTACGCACGCTCACAGGCGCATCATCTCGCGTCCGTCGCGCGGGACAGGAGGCGATCATTCCCTCACGAGAACTTGTATCGGGGGATGTCGTCATCCTTGAGGCCGGGGATCGCATAGCAGCTGACGGGCGGATTGTCCGCGCATCGCATTTTGAGATTGATGAATCGAGTCTCACGGGTGAGTCTCGGCCCGTCCTGAAGCAAACAGAGCCCCTTGATCGTGACGTATCTCTCGCGGAACAGCGGAACATGGCCTTTTCTGGAACCATCGTGACAGCTGGTAATGCGGAAATGATCGTCACGGCCATCGCTGCAGGGACGGAAATCGGGAACATCGCAACGTTGGTCTCTGAGGTGGAACTGCCGGAGACCCCTCTGCAGCGGAAGATGCGCAGGCTCAGCAAGATGATCGGGACAATTGTCCTTGGTCTCTGCATCGTCCTCGTGGGCATCGGGCTCCTCTACGGTTTCACAGTGCAGGAGATCGTCCTCATGGGAGCAACCCTCGCCGTTTCGGCGGTGCCGGAAGGACTTCCCGCCGTCATCACCGTCTGCTTTGCCATTGGTGTGCGACGGATGGCTCGCAGGAATGCGCTCGTCCGCAGACTCGATGCCTTAGAGACCCTTGGGAGCGTCAACGTAATTTGCTCAGACAAAACGGGAACGATTACATGCAATCGGATGACAGTTGTGGAGACTTGGGTTCATCCGGCACATCAGGATGGAGAGCGATTGCTCGCACTCATTGCCTCTTCCAACAACCGCGCAGCTCTTCCGAACGTGGGTGATCCGACGGAACTCGCGCTCTTGCGGTTCGGGCAGGAACGCAATGTGGAACGCCTGCTCATCGACGAGGAACAGGTGCCGTTTAGCGCCGAGGCGAAGTATATGCAGACGCGGCACGGTGAACGTATCTTCCTCAAGGGTGCTCCGGAGAAGATTCTGGAGCTGACGGGCAATCGCGCAAAAGAGCAGGTACTCGTGGAAAATGAACGCATGGCGGGGCGTGGACTCCGCGTCCTCGCGGCCGCCGTACAGGGGCCCGGGGAGAGCGTGCCGCATGTCGTCGGTCTCCTCGGGATGGAAGACCCGCCGCGCGAAGGCGTCTCCAAAGCCATCGCGGAGGCGAAATTGGCAGGCGTCCGCACGACCATGATTACGGGCGACCACGCAAAAACGGCTCTTGCGATTGCCCGGCAAGTCGGGATCGAAGGAGAGATGCTGCAGGGGAAGGACATCGACACGCTCTCGCCGGA
>JBBTTQ010000082.1:0-1509 GCA_038064175.1 Patescibacteria group bacterium | reverse complement strand
GCAGGACTGGGCGGCGATGCTGCTCCGCATGTACCTCAGGTACTGCGAGAGGCAGGGCTGGAAGACGTCGCTCGTGGAAAAGACGGACGGGAAGGAGGCGGGTATCAAGTCAGCAACGATCTATGTGACGGGAACGATGGCGTACGGAAACCTGAAGTGTGAAAAGGGCACACACAGGCTCGTGCGCCTCTCTCCTTTCAACGCGAAAAATCTCCGTCAGACGAGCTTCGCGCTCGTCGAGGCCCTGCCCGAGATTGAGGAAACGACAGAAGTGAAGATCGAGGACAATGACCTCCGGATCGATACCTTCAGGAGCGGCGGCGCGGGCGGGCAGAACGTGAACAAAGTCGAATCCGCCATACGCATCACGCACATCCCCACCAATATCGTCGTCGCATGCCAGAGCGAGCGGTCCCAGCTCCAGAACCGCCAGCGCGCCATGAACCTCCTCCGGGCGAAGCTGCTCGAGCGTCAGCGTGCGGAGGAGCGCGGACGGAAACAGGAATTGAAAGGCGCCTCCGAGAGTGCCGATTTTGGGCAGCAGATTCGAAACTACGTCCTGCACCCGTACCAGATGGTGAAAGATCTCCGGACCGACACGGAGACCTCTGATACGACGGGCGTGCTCGACGGTGATATCCAGCGGTTCATCGATGCGGAACTGAAACGACAGGCGCGGGAATAGCGTGTCCCGGACCCGGGGTCCCAGCTTCGGATGTTATGATTGAATCATGAAGAAGTTATTACTGAGCATCCTTCTGTTATTGCTGCCTGGAGGCGCGTCACTGCATGGAACCGGCGAGCAGAGGCCGTCATGCGCAGGTTGGAAACCTGCGAATATCAAAGTATTTGAAGAATTGGAATGCTGCTTTGGGCATCCGGAGAAATCCCAGGAATGCCTCGACGCATCCATGAAGGCACTCAGCGAAAAAGAAGATGTCAAAAATCTGCTGACGCTCTTTCGCGAGGCGCGCTCGGAGCATGAGACCATTGAAAATAATTGTCATGTCATCGCGCACGCTGTCGGCCGGGCATCCTTCGTAAAGACGAAGAACCTGGGACAGGCCTTCCACGCATGTGACATGAGCTGCCATGCGGGGTGCTACCACGGCGTCTTGGAAACCCTCTTTCTGACGGAGGAACAGAGGCGCCAGGGCATCGACCATCTCTCGTACGAGCAGATCGCGCCCCGCATCCCGGAAGTCTGCACGAAGGCGCTCTTGGGCGAGAAAAAGAGCGTTCTGGCGCAATGCCAGCATGGACTGGGACACGCGATTCTCTACACCATCGCCTACGACATCCCGAATGCCCTTCGCGGGTGCGATCTTTTACCGACGCGCTACGGCCAAGAATCCTGTTATATCGGTGTCTTTACCGAGAACGTCATCGCCGAAGAGAAGGAAAAGAGGAATCTGAAAGAAGACGACGTGTTTTACCCCTGCAATGCTATTGAAGCCCGCTCTCAACTTCCAAGTGCAACAGTGAGGTAGGAAGTAAAGACTTCATCAG
>JBBTTQ010000081.1:0-4820 GCA_038064175.1 Patescibacteria group bacterium | reverse complement strand
TGCCCATAGGTCATTGCTGACCCAGGGAGTGCAATATGTATCTGAACCTATGCATGCAGACATTTTGAAGTCCTTATGGAAAACTCAGATCGAGGAATAGGGGATGGAGGAGGAGTCAGTGGAGGACGCCCTGTGTTCAGAATCGGAGCCGCAGCGAAGATTCGCGACACAGGGTGGGAGGTTCACTGAAATTTGGCATCACAGGTCTACTGATTCGCGGATCAGTTTTCCGACAGCATCTCTGTCCCCTGATGTGTCGATCACCGTCACTCCCCTATCTCCCTCCGCAAGCATTTCATACGCTCCGTAGACCTGGTCCCGGAGCGTATCGTGCTCCAGCATGTCGCTCCGTGTTCGCCGCGCGAGGCGGTTATGGCATACCTGCAGCGGCGGAAGGAGCACGATGGTCTTCACAGGCTGTATAAACTTTTTGTTCAATTCTTTAAGCCATGCGACGTCGAGTCCGAGAGCCGAGCCGTAGGCGAGCGTCGAGGGGATATAGCGATCGCAAATCACGATTTTGCCTGACGCAAGCGCTTCACGGATCGCGTCTTGATGATCTGCTCTGTCCGCAGAGAAGAGGAGCTGCAGAGCGGTTCCGTTGATCCCGCCGACTTTGAGAAGCTCGCGGATCCCCAGACCGATGGGTCCGTTCGTCGGTTCGGCCGTGAGGAACACGTCCTTTCCCTCCTGCTTCAGCGACTCAGCAAGCAGCTTGCTGTGCGTACTCGTACCGGAACCGTCGGGACCTTCGAAGACGATGAATGGACCTTGCATGACGGAAGCATAGCAAAAAAAATTGTAGGAGAGGAACGTTCCTCCCCTACAGTTTTTGTACACTCCATGCTAAAAGTCCTCCCCCATTCCTCCCGGCATCCCGCCGCCGGGCATCGCGGGTTCTTCTTTCTTCGGGATTTCGGTGACGATAACTTCGAGAGTAAGGAACATGGCGGCGACGGAGGCGGCGTTTTCGAGAGCGGTGCGCGTCACTTTCTTGGGGTCGATAATCATGGATTTCACCAGATCCTCGTATGTGTCGGTGAGAGCGTTATACCCGAAGTTGCCATGCAATTGCCTGACCTTCTCCACCACGAGGTTTCCCTCCTGTCCCGCATTTTTTGCAATTTGGAATGTGGGCGCGGAAAGAGATCGTTTGACAATTTGCACGCCGATTTTTTCATCGGCGTTGCTCGTTTTTAATTTATCCAGAGTTTCAATGCAACGGATGTAGGCCGTGCCGCCGCCCGGAACGATCCCTTCGTCGGCGGCCGCGCGCGTCGCGGAGATGGCGTCTTCGACCCGGTGCTGCTTTTCCTTCTGTTCCACTTCGGTCGCGGCTCCCACCTTGATGACGGCGACGCCGCCGGTGAGCTTCGCCAGGCGCTCCTGGAGCTTTTCGCGGTCGAAATCCGACTTGGTGTTCTCGAGCGCCGCTTTGATCTCGCTGACGCGTCCTTCGATTTCCTTCTTGTTTCCGCCGCCGTCGATGATCGTGCAATCATCCTTGGTCGCAATCACGCGACGCGCCGTGCCAAGGTCTTCAATCGTGGCATTCTCCAGCTTGAGCCCCACTTCCTCCGAAATGACGCGGCCGCCCGTGAGGGTCGCGATGTCCTTGAGAATTTCCTTCCGGCGGTCGCCGAAGGCGGGAGCTTTGACGGCGAGAGCGCTGAAGGTGCCCCGGAGTTTATTGACGACGAGCGTCGCGAGCGCCTCGCCCTCCACGTTCTCTGCGATGATCACGATCTCCTTCCTTCCGCGCTGCGCGACGGCTTCGAGGAGCGGCAGGATTTCCTGGATGGAGCCGATCTTCTTGTCCGTGATGAGGATATAGGGTTTCTCAAAGACCGCCTTCATGCCCTGCGGGTCCGTGACGAAGTAGGCCGAGATGTAGCCCTGGTCGAACTGCATCCCTTCGACGAATTCCTTTTCGATGCCGAGCGTCTGGCCGGCTTCGACCGTCACCACTCCGTCCTTACCGACCTCGTCGATGACTTCGGCGATGATTCCGCCTATTTCGCTGTCCTGCGCGGAAATCGTCGCAACCGCCGCGTATTCCTCCTTCTTCGAGACGCTTTTCTTCAGGGTCTCCAGGTGCTTCGACACCGCGTCGACGGCTTTCAAAATCCCATTCTTGATCGAAATGGCGTTCTTGCCTGCCCCCAAGTGCTTGAGTCCTTCCTGCATGATCGCGTGCGCCAACACGGTCGCGGTCGTCGTTCCGTCGCCGGCGGCGTCATTCGTTTTCGTCGCCGCCTCCTTTACAAGCTGCGCGCCCATGTTTTCAAACGGATCCGTGAGTTCGATTTCCTTCGCGACCGAGACGCCGTCCTTCGTGACCGTCGGTCCGCCGTACTTCTTTTCGATGCAGACGTTGCGTCCGAGCGGACCCATGGTTGCGGACACCGCTTTGGCGAGGATGGTGACGCCCTTGAGGAGCTTGTCGCGCGCTTCATTTCCGAAGATGAGTTGTTTGGCTGGCATAGACGAGAGGGTTAGGGATAGGGCTGGGGGGCTGGGAAAAATTATTTGACGATGCCGAGGACGGAATCCAGGTGCAGGATCTTCACTTCGACGGTCTTGCCATCTTTCGTCGGCAGCTTCACGTCATCCCCGGCGTACTTGCCGAAGAGGACTTTGTCGCCGATTTTCAGAAATTCCCCCGGGTTCATGCTGTCTTTGCCGATGCCGCCTTTGCCGAGCGCGAGCACGACGCCCTCCTGCGGCTTTTCGCCGGAGGCGGTGTCCGGGATCACGATGCCGGATTTCGTCACCTGCTCTTTCTCGAGCGGACGGACGACGACCCGGTCGCCGATGGGTTGGATAGAAACTGCGAGTCGTACATCATCTTTTGTCATAACAAGGAGGGGAAAGTGCTCTTGGTAAATGCTCTTTGCGCTCTTGGTGACGGGCGCTATCACTTGGGAGTATAGATTGATAATTTGAGGCGTCAAGGTTTTTTTGCTGCGTTGCAGAGCCGCCCCGCGTACGGGGGGCGGCTCTGCAAATGAGCGATTTGCACGTCTCTACCTTCTCTTGCCGATCTTCGGTACATTTCTCCGCATGCAGGAACATGCGATTCCTTCCCGTCGTGACGTTCTTTTCCTCGGAGGAATTCTTTTTGGCGCGCTCACGCTCGTCTACGGAGCGTCACTGCAAAACTGATTTGTGAACTGGGATGACGGTCTGCTCATCTACGAAAACCCGCTCATCCGGGAATTTTCGTTCCGCACGATTTACGAGGCGTTTACCTCCTACGACCCGGAACTGTACATTCCCCTCACGTTCCTCAGTTACCAACTGAATCATCTGGCCGCGGGGTTAAGCCCGTGGATCTATCACCTGACGAATCTGCTCCTGCATGCGGGCAGCGCGTTTCTAGTCGCGTGGATCGCGTTGCTCTTTTCGAAGGATCGGTTCGTCGCCCTTGTGACGGCGCTCCTCTTCGCTCTCCATCCGCTGCACACCGAGGCCGTGGCATGGGCGAGCGCACGGAAGGATGTTCTTTCGGCATTCTTCGCGTTTCTCTCGATCGTCCTCTACCTGCTCCATCAGGAGCGTGGGAGCAGGCTTCCGTATCTCTTCGGATCTCTTGCCGCTTTTCTCCTCGCGCTCCTTTCGAAAGTCAGCGTGATTCTCCTCCCGCTCGCTCTGCTGCTCATCGATCTCGGCATGCGGCGCAGGATCACTCCACGGATGTTCATCGAGAAAATTCCGTATGCCGTTCTCGCAGGCGTCTTCGGGATCATCGCGACGTTCGGCAAGGGGGGAACAGGGACGCTTCTCCTGGAAAAAATCCTCATCGGCGCGAAAGCGGCCATGTTCTACCTTCAGAAACTTTTCGTTCCCTACGGTTTTTCCGTGCTCTATCCCTACACGAAGCCGGTATCTTTTGCTTCGCCGGACCTGACGTTGTCCCTCCTCGCGGTGATCGTGATCACCATTCTTGTCGTCCTTCTCTGGAGGCGGACGCGCGAACCGCTCGTAGCCTGGGGGTTCTACCTCCTCTTTACCGCGCCGACATTCACCAATTTCGCGAAGGGCAAGGATTTTCTCCATGACGTGTACTTTGCCTCCGATCGCTACACCTACGTCGGTTCCGTTCTCATACTCTTTCTCGTTGCCCTTGGGATCAGAAAGGCCAGAGACCAGTTCGGTCCTTCCGTGAACATCGCCGTCGCGGTTCTCATCGCCGTTCTCGGTGTCCTTGCCATGCGTCAGGCAAACGTCTGGCGCGACACGGAGTCGCTCTTTGATAACGTGCTGCGCTCCTATCCCAACTCGCATGTCGCGCACAATAATATTGCGGGGATTCTGTACCGCAGGGGAGAAAGACAAGCGGCCATTGACGAATATAACATCTCTCTTTCAATCCGTCCGAACGCCGCTGCTTATTACAATCTGGGAAATATCGCCGTTCTGGACGGGGATGTCTCTCTTGCGATCGGTTATTTTCGGGAAACTCTGAAGTCGAATAAGTACGACCTCGACGCAAAAGTGAACCTGGGGTCGCTCCTCCTTCGGCAGGGGGAACTCGAAGAAGCGAAGAATTATCTAGAGGATGCTTTGAGAATCAATCCAAAACTTCCGGTCGTCCACTTCAATCTCGGCATTTTGTATGAGCAAATGGGCAGGAAGGGAGAGGCGATTGAAGCATTCGAGAGAGTGTTGGAGTTGGACCCGGGTGACGCCGAAGCCCGTGAAAAAATTACATCGCTTCAGGGCAAGAGTATACAGAATGGTTTGCCATGAGGCCGGTGCCGAATGGTGCTGTAATTATACACTTTGCGCGAACCTTTTTTGAACGGAACTGATGGCGC
>JBBTTQ010000080.1:0-4277 GCA_038064175.1 Patescibacteria group bacterium | reverse complement strand
AATTAGAACGCATGGGCAGAGGTTCACCAACAATCCGAATGAAAAATTCCTCCTTATGATTCTCTGCTCACAGGCGAAACTGGAGAACGACAACCGAGGGATCAATACAAAACGGGGTATGAAGACGAGAGCCGAGATGGGACATCGCCCCTGTATCCCTGCGCTCGGATATGCACTGGAAAAAAGACCGGAAGATAAGAAGAACAGAGTCGTACCTTGTCCGATCCGGGGAGCATTCGTGCGGCAGGCCTTCGAGAAGGTGGCGTACCAACATACGAGCGGCAGACAACTCTATAGATGGATGCAGGAGGTGGGGTTCACGACGAAGCTTGGGAGAACAATCACCCTGAGCATGATTTACCGGATGCTCCGTAACCCCTTCTATACAGGAAAATTCGAGTACCCGGTTGGAAGCGGCAACTGGTATCAAGGAACCTACGAACCGCTCGTGCCCCAACACCTCTTTGAAGAAGCCGGAAAAGTGCTCGACATGGCACCGAAGAAAGCGTGGGGCACGAAGGAATTCGCCTTCACGAAGATGATGCTGTGCGGCCAGTGCGGATCTGGGATCACCGCCGAGGAGAAGCACAAAAAGATGAAGGACGGGAGCATCCGGAAATATGTGTACTACCGCTGCTGCCACGCTAAGGATATCAACTGCAAAGATGGTTCGATCCGGGAGGATGAGTTGCTGGAGCGACTCTTGGAAATTATCGATACGGTCGATCTTGATAAACTGGGCATGAAACAGCGACTCGAAGAGGAGGTGGCGCGTTACGAGAAATTCACGACGGGGGTACTGGGGCAGACGTCACAGCAGAAAATGCCCAAGGTGGAGATCAGGATGTATGCGAAGTACATCCTGCAGCAGGGAAAGATGGAAGAGAAGCGCGAGCTGCTCTCCTGCCTCAAGAGCAAGCTCGTCCTCAAGGAGGGAAAAGTGAGTGTCGCGGAGAAGGCTGGCAAACAGTAAAAAGCATCAAACGTACTACCGCATCAGGGAGTACGTTTGGTCTTTGGTTGAGAGAAGCTTGTATTGCCCTGAGCGGCCGCCTCCATGAGAATATTTTTTGCGTATCGGGGGCGTGCGGGTCTGCAAGGCGTCGGATGCCCGTCTGGGGTAGGCGAAACTGTCCATGGTGAATGTTGAGTTTTAGGCTAACCCTAGCGGTCTATTGACCATAGCCAGTGATGGCAGCCCCACGGAGGATCGAACTCCGATTAGCGGATTGAAAACCCGCTGTCCTAACCGTTAGACGATGGGGCCGCAGCAAGTGCGGAGCTTCACGACAGCTTATTTCACTGGTGAAAGATCAGCATCGGAAGTATAACGAAGGCCGCTTGTTTCTCCACAAAAAATAAAGTATAATATTGAGTACAAATGTCAAAAAAGAACACGAACAAAAAGCACCCGCATGCTTCGCTCCACAGCTCCGCTGTCGGATTTCTCGTTGCCGGCATTGTTGTCCTCAGTGCCGCTACGCACACCACCCTTTTCGCACAGGATACAAGCCAAGGTTCAACGTTGGTGCAGGAACGGAAAGAAATCGAGATGCTGCTCCCGGGGTCGCGCGCGGTCGGACTCACTGCGCCTGAACGCTCCATCGGCCGGGAACTTGCCATCGGCAGCCTCCTGATTCTCACGGGTGTGTTCCTTCATGCCCTCGTGACGCTTCGCACGGAGCATCCGGTAAACGTCATCGCACAAAAGAAACCGCGTATCCGCATCCGGGAAATCTACTGGATGAAAATCTTCTGATACCAATTTGCAATAATGATGACACTCATACCGCGAAGCATTCGTCCATTAAACAGGCAAAACAGGCTCACGGTTCGTGGTGTTTAGAATGCGAAGTGGTATGAGGCATCTTGAAGCTATACTCTCCGCGATGCCGTACTTCTACATGGCAAGATGTTCGGACAGGTCGCTCTACTCCGGATCCTGCATCGATCTCCAAGCACGGGAAGAAAAACATAATCTCGGCAAGGGCGCGAAGTACACCCGCTCACGTCGCCCTATTCAGATCATCTACCACGAAGAATTCCCGACGCTCCCGGAGGCACGCAAACGGGAGGCGGAGGTGAAAAGATGGACCAAGGGGGACAAAGAAAATCTCGTCGTATAAACGGAGGCGAAGGGATACGTCCGTTGAGGAAAGCATCGTCACCGGCACCGCTGCGCAGCATATTCACCTCGTCATTGCCGCTCACGACATCATTTTTCCGCTGCGCTGCTTAAAAAAAAGCGCACCGCGCATGCGGGGCGCTTCTGGCGTTGGGATACTGCTTAGCAGCAGCCCCCACAACCGCCTTCACCACCAAACATAAACATGTGGGGAAAGAAATAACGAATGAAGTGTAGAGGATTCGAAGCGTCTTGTCTATCACTCTCTTAAGAAGAGTGATAATCATACCTTGACAAAAAAACAATCGTTCCTCATTTCCCTAAAAATCTCCTTATGAAAGAACCGCCGCGAAGCCCTGCACTTGCTGCGGGGCTGGAGCGGCCACCGTGCCGGAAAGACCTGCCTGCCGGCAGGCAGGGAGCTTGCGACCCGTTCGACGAGCTCAGGGTCGCTTTCCAATGACCTCGGGGAATATTTCGGGTCACACTGAGCAACTTCGAAATGCGGGAGAAAACCTGGAAGGTTTTTTTGCGCACGTAAACAAAACCGCCGAACAGTGACGTGCGACGGTGTTTGTCTTGATCACCGGGATGCACGATTGCTCGAAGCATCCGATGACCATACTATCATAGCACATCGATACAAAAATAGCAATGCTCTCTCCGACTGCGTTCCGCTGTTTTCTGCAGGCAATCGCGATACCATATCCGACAATGCGAAAGATACTCCGAAGATTTTCCAAAAAAACTTTCCAGGTGCTCGGCACGGACAGAGGACTCCTCGCCGCCTACCTCTTTGCAAGAATCTGGCTTTTGGCGGACGCGTTCGGACAGGCGAGCGGCTGGGACACCGGCGCGCACATGGAGATGCTCACGGCCTGGCCGTGGAGCGAACGGTTCTGGGACATCCGATCCGCTTTCTATGCCTACCATCCCCCGCTGGCCTTTCTGCTGCCGCGCATCCTTATGACGATGGGGCTCCCGGACGTCCAGAGCGTCCAGATCATTGCCGCACTCGCAACCCTCGCATCCTTTTTCTGCATCCGATCGCTTCTGAAGCATCTGGATCTCCTCACGAAACCCATCGAACTCGCATTTCTCTACATCACGTTCTCGCTCCCCTTTCTCATCTACCTCTCGCATGCCGTCACGATGGATGTGCTCATCCTGCTTGCAGCATGCGGAGCGCTCCTGCATGGATGGAAGTTCAGCGATGCAAAAACGGAGCGACAAAGGCTCCTCCATGGACTCCTCTCCGTCTTCTGGCTGATGTTCGCTCTCTATGCCAAATATAACGGGGTGCTCCTTCTGCCCCTGCCGCTCCTCATTGCAGGATGCTCCGGCCGCGGAAAACGGTTGCGACGCCTGGCGGAAGCGGCCTGCATGGTCGCTGCCGCAATCGCCCTCGCTTTCCCCTGGTACTACGGACGGACATACGTCCAGGAAGGACAGTTCTTCGTCAGTAACATGGACATGGAGGAATATGACAAACAGGCGCTCGCAGGAGAGCGGGCGCATCGCGACCAAAACCCCGAAGCATTCTGGCGGGCATACTTCGGATCCCCTCCGCCCGAGGCGCAGGGAGTGGATAGGCGGGATCAGGGCGCGCTCCGCATCCTCAATACTTGGAAGGACTTCTGGGCATCAAGCCATGTGCCGCACACGCCGCTTTCTCTGCTCCTGAGCACCGCATACATGTACCTCGGAGGAATCCTGATCATGATCGGATGCGTGCACTTTGCATGCACAGTCCGGTGGAATACTCCATGGGATAGGCTTGGATTCGTGCTCGGTATTCTCTTCCTCCTGCATTTCATCGCTCTCGCAGCCTACTCCTGGCAATACCCGCACGCGGTCGGGTTCGTGAATAAAGGCGTCTACATCGCTCCTGTCATCCTGGCACTCGGCTACTTCTCCGTTCGCCCCCTGATACTCATCCCTCTTGAACATCACAAAAAATCCTGGCGCAGACTTCTCGATATCTCCTGTATCCCGTTCCTCGGATTGTTCGTGCTTATAAATCATCTACTCCCAGTACATTAATAAAAAAACTGCCGCGAAGCCCCGCACTTGCTGCGGGGCTGGAGCGGCCACTTCTCAGGGAAGGGTGGGCTCGTGGGAGGTAAACCGTAGGTTGCCCTCCCACGAGCAC
>JBBTTQ010000079.1:0-21692 GCA_038064175.1 Patescibacteria group bacterium | reverse complement strand
TCCAAGGAAGATGATCGGGTGAACCTTTGCCATGCGAACAGTATACAGGCACGGTTCCGTCACTCGCGCTTGTTCACCGAGCGGTGTCGGAGCTGAACCTCGAAACTCGCAACGATGTATGCTCCCCTTCGTGTCCCGCCGCCCCTCCATGATCGCAACGTCCGTGCGACGGGTTCTCGCGCCTGCGCTCCGTTCCTGCCCGCCCGAGTGCGGTATCGTCAGTATGACGGAGGTGGAGGTTTCGCCGGATCTGCAGTGGGTGACGGTCTCCATCAGCGCGCTTAAGGATTCTCCATCGGCGCTGGCTCATTTGAAGGAGCAGACGAGCCGCCTCCGCGGACTCCTAAAAAAACTCGAGTTGCATCGGGTTCCGTTTTTGCGCTTTAAAATTGATACAAGAGGCGAATCGGCAGAAAGACTGGATACATTGCTGCGCTAAAGAAACGGAAGACACGAAGGATACGAAAGATGAGAGGGAAATGTACATCTTTCGCGTCCTTACAGTTCTTCGTGTCTTCCGTGTCCTTCGTATGATTCTGATCCATAATTTTTTTCCCGCAACATCAGGTCATTGAGAGGTCTTTCGATGGTACCTATCATTCACTCCTTTATGTTGACGCCCGGTGAGGTTGCAAAGGCACTCGACATTCTCACGAAAACGTCTTGTGTGCGAGTGATCTGCCACCGTAACCCCGACGGGGACGCTGTCGGGTCTATGCTCGGGATGGGACTCCTCATCGAGAGGGCAATGCCTGAGAAGGAAGTGCATTTTCACTGCGTCGATGCTGTGCCGGAATCCTTTTTGTTCCTTCCGGCGTCACGGAGGGTCGAGGGCGAACCGGCGCCGGAAAAGAGCGATGCCATTGTCTTTGTCGATTGCGCCGTCCCGAAGCTGACGGAGCTCT
Source organism: Patescibacteria group bacterium (assembly GCA_038064175.1). GTDB lineage: Bacteria > Patescibacteriota > Gracilibacteria > Peribacterales > Peribacteraceae > 2-02-FULL-52-16. The sequence goes on along the minus strand of JBBTTQ010000079.1, from coordinate 20,787 downwards.
CGGAGACGCATCCAGATCTTTTCAATGGCGCGTATTCAACCATTTGGGTGGATCACCATCCGGGTACGCAGACTTTTGCGACGGCGAATTTTATCGTGCCTCAGGCGGCGTCCACCTGCGAGATTCTCGTGGAACTTGCCGATGCATTTCGTTGGACGATGGACGACAATATCGCAACGTGTCTCCTGACCGGAGTCTTCACCGATACGGGCGGACTCCTCCATGGCAATACGAATGCGACGGTCTATCGGACGGTCGCGAGGCTCATGCGGGAGGGCGGGAGGAAACAGGAAGTCGTGGACAGAGTCTACCGGCGGCAGAAGATCTCGACGCTTCGGCTCTGGGGAAGAGTGCTCGAGAAAATCAACCTCACGTCAGAGGGAGGAGCCGTGTCCGCGGTGACGGAAGGGGATTTCCGATCGACGGGCGCGGACCATAGCGAACTCACAGGCGCCATCGATTACGTGAACGCCGTTCCGGGGATGAAATTCTCCATGGTTCTCTCCGAACGCGGCGGACTGGTGAAAGGATCGATCCGTACGCTGCGCGACGATGTCGACGTTGCGGCCATGGCCGGCAAATTCAGTGGTGGTGGGCACCGGAGAGCGGCAGGCTTCGCGATCCCCGGGAAGCTGAAGCCCGAGTTCCGATGGAAAGTCGTCGAAGAAGTGCCGCCGGAGGAGAACGGGAAATGAGAGAATGAAGAGATATAAGAGTATGGCGCAATCGTTTCTCCTGGTGTTTGGCGATTCATGCAAAAAAAACAGAAATCTCTTCATGTCTCTCTGTTTCCTTCTGTCTCCTATTTCTCTTGTGTCTTTGGAGTCCCTTCTGCCGCAGCGGCGTCTCCCGTTCCATTGAAGGAGGGCCCCTTCGTGCTCTCGTTTTTCGGGGCCTTGCTTAGGTCCAATCTCTCCACCTTCGGCCGCTCCTGCACGATGTCGCGGTTCTCCAGAACTTCCTCGGGTTTTGTCGTAATGACGCGCGCTTCGGCGGGGCTGGAGATGATCTGAATGGCGACGTGCTTGTTGCCGGCGAAGAAGATGCCCTGCCCGACACCGGAGTTGAGGAGCACGTACTTCTCGCCTTCGGTCAGGTAGAAGAGTTTCTGAAGCTGGTCGACCGCGGTCGGAGATTGCTTCAGGAGAATCTGCAGCGCGGAGTTCGTGATGATCGGCTTGCCGTAGGGGGAGGCCACAAAGTCTTCGACGTCCTGCGTGATCGTCGTGATGCCGAGGTAGTACTTGCGGGCGCGTTTCACGATGCCGTAGAGGAAGCGCGCCGAGTCCTCGTGCTGCATCAGGTTCCACGCTTCGTCGATGACGAGGTAACGTCGCTTCAAGTTCGCGCGGATCCTGTTCCAGAGGAAGTTTAAGACGATATAGATCGCGATCGGTCGAAGCTGCTCCTCGAGGTCGCGGATCTGGAAGACGATCATCTGTTTTTCCAATTCCACGTTCGTCTTCTGGTCGAAGAGGCCGGCGTAACTTCCTTCCGTGTATTTCTGGAGAATCTTTGCCATGTTCTCGCCGCCCTGTGTGGTCATGAGCACGTCGACCAAGTCGTGCATGGTGGGAGGGTCCAGGGTTTCCGCATGCTCTGTTGCGAGCGTGATGCCCTTCAAGGCGTAAGTATCGAGGATAGCCCTGTCGAGAACGCCGTCTTCGGCTGGGGTGAGCGTGCCGACCATGAGCTTGAAGAGGCCGTGCAGGTTGATGACGGCGGAACGAAGGGTTTCGCCTTTTTCCGCCTCATCGCCCCGGAGAGCCGGAGGGAGGTCGAAAGGATTGATGCGGTGCGAGCTCTGGAGCGACATCGGGATAAACGATCCGCCGACGGTTTTGCAGAGTTCCACGTATTCGTTTTCCGGGTCGATGACGAGCACTTCGGTGCCGAACATCAGCGAGCGCAGAATCTCGAGCTTCACGACGAAGGATTTACCGGCGCCGGAGGTGGCAAAGACGTTCGCGTTCGCGTTCGGGAGGTCAAAGCGGTCGAAAATGACGAGGGATTCGTTGTGCCGGTTGATGCCGTAGAGGATGCCGTGATCGTCAGTGAGGTCACTCGAAGAGAACGGGAAGCTCGTCGCGATCGGCGAGGTGTTCATGTTGCGGTTGATCTCGAGTTCGTCCATGGCCAGAGGCAGAGTGGAGTTCCATCCGTGCTCCATCTGGAACATGGCGGGCTTCGTCAAAACCAGCTTTCCGCCGAGGAGGGATTCGATGTCCGTCTGGAGCTTCTTCAGTTTCTCATCCGTGTCGGCATAGAGCGTGATATACATTCCGAACTGGAAGAGTTTCTCGCGTCCGCGGGTGAGGAGATCCCGGAGTTCTTCCGCGTCCTGGAGGGCGGCTTCGAGCGCCGGATCACGGACGATGCCCCGTTGTTCCAGCATCCGAATACTCGACCTGAGTTCCGCCACTTTCTTCCGGAGCATCTTCATGATCGCCTTATTCGTCGTCGGATAGATGAAGTGCGCGATATCCATTTGCGCCTCGGAGTTCACTGCCTGGCTGAGCCAGTTCGGATAGATGTAATTCGGCCAGTTGTAGACGTAGAGCGTGCGCGCGTGGAGATCGTTCAGAATAATTTCATTGTGGCGGATCTCCATGCCGGCGGGCGCGATCAAATCGAGCGTCTTCTGCAGTCCTTCCTCGTAGTGTCGGAGCACGTCCCGCTCCTCCGCCGTGAGAACGTTCTCGTCTTTTTCCTTTGCCTGCGTGAGCACCTGCTCGGCGTTCTTCTGGAGGCCCAAGAGCTCGTCGATGGCCGCAGTGAGGAGCCCGTGCGACTTGGGAAGGGAGGTGTGTATGGGCATTTCTGAGGTACAGAAATCTTATTATTGTAGCAGAAAACGGTGTTTGGGGCAATACGAAGGGCAGAGGGCAGGAAGGGCAAAATTGCCTTTCCTGCCCTTCATCACAGTTCCCCAAACGGCGATATCAAATCCCGTCTGTTTTTCTGCTCCAGGATGTCGAGTTCTTCCACGCCCGGCAGATCCACGACTTTGAGTCCCGCGATGAGAATTTCACGGTTTTGCTCGATGGCCTGCACGCGTTTTTCGGCAATCTCGAGGAGCTTCTGATAGAGGCTCAGCGTTTGCCGGAGTCGATCGATCCTGCTCTCAAGCTCGGCAAGCTTCGTTTGTTCCTGCGTAAATCGCTGTTGCAGACCGCCCGCCGTCGCATAGTCCTGCGCTCGGATGGCCGTATTCACCTGACGCTCGATCCCCGTCACCACTTCCCGCTGTGTTTTCCGTTCCTGGTCCAGGCTTTTTCCGAGGGATTCCAGTTCATCCCGTTTCTTCTTGCTGCGTTCGCCTACGTTTTTGAGGCTTTCAAAATAGGCATTCAGCGTCTTTGCCCGGTCGTCACTTCTGTTGAGCGTATCAGGAACATCCACCTGCAGTGCCGTCCCCAGCTCCTGCAGAAGGGCGAAGATCTCGTCCATTGCAATGTCCTCCTTTTCGATGAGGAGAACGAGTGCCCCGATGCCCCGGACCGCACTGTCGGAGGATGTCATGTCCTGCAGTGACAAAAATGCAGTCGTGAAAATGCCGAGCATGGCGCTGGGTCTGGCTTTCAGGGGATCTTGCGTTGCAAGGTTCACGAGTCCCTGCAGCGCATCCGTCTTTGACAAAACTTCCGCCTCCGATGCCTTCTTCCCTCCGCCGCATCCCGTGAGGAACAGAAGAAGGACCAGAACCGCCGACAGGGGAAGAGTGGGTGTTCGCATGAAAAGAGCTGTAAAGAATATTATACACTTTTTTGTGTGAACATTCAAGGTTCTTCGGGGGTGGAAGCACTCGCATTTCGGCGGAATAAAGCGAAAAAACATAGACAATATGATCGTTCTTTTCTTGAATATCTGACGTGGTACCTGGCCTAAAAAATTGAACGATACTTGATCAATTTTTGAGAGCGAAGAGTTGCATACAAAATGTGCTCAAAACATGAGGAGATTCTGTGTGCAAGAGCAATTTTTTTCCACAAGAATCAAACCGAGTATATTGTGCAGCATTCTGCGACTTTTCCTGAGTAGTACTTTTGTTCACCACGCGTGTTTCCACCGATGTATGAGGAGGTCACAACACTGGCAGAAGAATCTCTGAAATCTGCATTCCGTATAAAGGATGTGATCGTGACGTGGCAGGTGCCGCGCGAGCGGGGCCGGGGTGATCTCGCGACGACGGTCGCTCTGGAACTTTCGAAGAAACTCAAAAAGAAACCGATGGAAATTGCCGAGGCGCTTTCGACCGCACTCCAGAAAAATGTGTCCATCGAGCATGCGGAAGCGGTTGCTCCGGGCTATGTGAATATCACCCTCGCGCCCTCCGCACTCTTACGGGAGCTCAATCGCAGTCGCGAAGCAGAGACGGGAAAAGTTGCGGATAAGAAGGCGCGGTCCGTGATCGTGGAGTACTCGCAACCGAATATCGCCAAACCGCTCGGAGTGCATCACATCATCGGAACGGTTCTCGGTCAGGCGACGTCGAATCTGTACAGACACCTGGGACATAACGTCATCAGCTGGAACTACATCGGAGACTGGGGAACACAATTCGGAAAACTGGCCGTTGCGTACGAGAAGTGGGGGGAGAAACCGGTGGAGGATCACACCATCGATGAACTTCTGAACCTCTACGTTCGATTCCACGAGGAAGCAGAAGCGGATCCCACCCTGGAAGATCGGGGCAGAGAGGCATTTCGCGCTCTGGAGAAAGGAGACGTAAGCCTTCGGGCGTTCTGGGAGGATGTGGTCGCGGTGACCAAGACTTCCCTGACGGACGTATACGAGAGATTGCAGGTTTCTTTTGATCTCGATCTGGGCGAGAGTTTTTACGAAGATAAGATGGAGGCTGTTCTCGATGAAGGAAAAAAGAAAAATGTCTTTACGATTGGAGAAGGCGGAGCTTTGATCGTCGCTTTCCCGGAGAGCGCGAACATGCCGCCGTATCTGATCCTGAAAGGCGATGGGGCAACTCTCTATTCCACGCGAGATCTGGCTCAGATGCGTTATCGCATCGATACGTACCATCCGGCAAAAATTCTCATCTTCACGGACATCGCCCAGAAGCTGCATTTCGAGCAGCTCATGGAAACGTGTCGCATGCTCGGCTGGGAACTGCCGGAGTTTGAGAATGTCCTCTTTGGACGGATGCGCTTCGTCGACAAAAGCATGAGCACGCGCAAAGGAAATATTCTGAACCTGGAACAGGTTCTGGATGAAGCGGTGCAGCGCGCGGAGAAAATCATCAGAGAGCGGGAGGAAACCGTCCAGACGGATGACCCGAAAGAACTCGCGGAAATGATGGGCATCGGAGCGCTCGTGTACGGCATCCTCAGCCAGAACAGAAAAATGGATCTCGTGTTCGACTGGGACAAGATGCTCAGTTTCGAGGGAAACAGCGCCCCCTATATTCAGTACACGCATGCCAGGGCCCGTTCGGTTCTGAGGAAGGCAAAAACGGATGCCGCCGAGCTCCCGAAAGATATCGACAGCCTCACGGAGAAAGAGCGGCTCCTCATCGGCACGCTCCTGCAGTTTTCGAAAGTGCTGGATGAGGCGCTGGAAACACACATGCCTCACAAGATCGCAAATTACCTCTATGAGCTGTGCCAGGACTACAACGCTTTTTACAACTCAGAGCCCATTCTCAAGGCCGAAGAGCCTTCGAAGAGTCTTCGACTCGCACTGACTTCTTTTACAGCCTCGGTCCTCAAGACCGGAGCCCGCATCCTCACCCTTCGCGTACCCGAACGTATGTGAGGGGCGCATTTCTTTTTCCATTCCATTCCCATGACACCGCGTCGTTACCGCCCGTCCCGCAGAAGCAGCGGCTTGAGTTCGCGTCCGCTCATTGCCTTCCTTCTCATCGCGAGCTTCGGCATCCTCTTTGCGGGATGCGGTCGCACGGACATCCAAGGTCCGGAGGACGTGGACGGGACAGAGGAATTTACGTTCACCGAAGAGGATGTGGCTCGTTTTCGCGAATTGACGCAGGAAACGTCCTCGTCCTCCGGGATGAGCGGCAGCGGCAGGAACATTGTCCTCGATATCCGGGAGGCCTCCAGTCTCGAAGGAACGGAGGCTCCGGTTCTGGATCTCTCCCTCGTCAAGACGTACACGGCGATTCGTTCGGGTCCGGGAGCAACGGGTGAGAATCTCTTTCGGGTCACGAATGAATTCCTGAACGTGCGAGATAAAGCCAATGTGACCGCGGCGTCTCTCGAGCGTCTGGATCAGGGCGCGCTCGTCAAAATGGTGGAACTCGTGAGTGCGGCTTGGGCGAAGATTGAGTACGCGAAGGGAAAAGAAGGCTACGTCGCGCTCCGGTATCTTTCGAAAGTCGCAAGCGAAGACAAGCTTGCTGAAGAGAAGAAGGCATACGAGGGCATGTACTTCGTGAATTTCGGTTTCGTCAACGTCCGCAAGGAGCCCTCCGCCCAGAGTGAAAAGCTGGGGGAGATTCCCGGACAATCGTTCATCAAACCCATCAGCAAAGACGACGTCTGGGCGCGGATCCCGTTCCAGGGCAAGGAAGGGTACGTTGCCATGCAGTACCTGTCGCCCTTCCTCCCGAACTTCCTGGTCCGTCAGGAGCAATTTACATTGCCGATCCTTCGCTATGACTTCTCGCAGAAAGGGATGAAGGAGGTCTTCTCCGCGCATGTAGCCGCTCTTCGTACGGAGGGAATCAAGATGATGACGATGCGGGATTTCTACGATCTTCTCCTGGTTCAGGAGAAGCGCGATGTCCGGCTGGAGCCAAAAACCGTCATTCTCGCGATCACGGGGGTCACGCCGGAAAACGTTAAGTCCGTTTCTGACATGCTCTCGCAGGGCACTATTCGCGCGACGATGTTCCTCGAGACGCGGCACATCGGTCTCTCCGGCATCACGGAAAAGACGCTCCTGACCCTTGTGGCGAACGGCCTCGATCTGGAATCTGCCGGGCATACGGGTGATGATCTCAGGTCGCTCACGAACGCGCAGGTGGATCTGGAGCTGAAGCAGAGCAGGAAAATCCTTGAGGATGCGACGAAGAAGACGGTCTTTGCGATCGCGTACCCCCAGGGCGGCGTGAATGACCGCGTGATGGAGAAAGGTGCCGAAGCAGGGTATCTGCTGGGACTCGGTTCTTCGCCGGAGCGAACATTCACGCGCAGCCAATTCCTGAGACTGCCCAGCTACATTATTTCCCCGGGTATGCAGAGCGAAGATATCTTAAAGATCGTGAGACCATGACGCTTCCTTTGATCCTCCGGCGGCTCACGTTACTCGGTCCTGCGGCCCTGCTCCTTGTCATGCGTGTGATGCGGTTCATTCACCAGCTACACTAGGATTCCGAAGATGCCGATGATTCCGAAGAGTCCAAGGGGGGTTGGAAAGGGTTCCCAAGCCCACATTCCTCAAGAAGACGCTCGTGACGCTCATGCGCGGTCGATTGTACCCGGTTGACTGTTGATACATCGAGAATTGTTGCAAGAACTATGCGTGCGGTTTCCTCGTCGGTTTTAAGAGTATCCGTGCGTTTCATAGAAGTTATGGGGAAATTATTTAAATTTTTCCATAAGCTTGCCTGCGCTCTGCTCGGTGTACTTGGCTGCCTGCTTCGCGGCCTCCTCGGTGATCTTTTTCAGCATTTCATCGGTGTTATTGTAGAGGTACCAGGCGCTGAGGAGGAAAATGATCATCGGAACCAGCGCGATCAGGCTCCGGACAAAGCCGCCCCACGTTCGGAGCCTGTCCCGGCGATCCATCCTTTCCAGGTGCTCCACGATCTTATCGAGCCTGCTTTCGACGGTATTTCCGGTGGGTTTGAATGCCATACGACGAGTGTAGATGAAGGTAGAGTGTATGGCTATGATTCGTTGCTCGGCAGCTCGTGTAACAAACGAGTAACCAGCAATGAGCGGGCGAGAAACGTTCAGAATCCCCGTCTCCACTTCCTCACGTACTCAAACAACCTCGTTCCGTAGTAGCGAGCGGAAACGGGGAGATCGCTGCAGTGCTGTAGATTAAGGAGTTTTCCTCCAAAACCTGTTTTAAAGAGCGTCACCCCCGCAAAGGGATGATTCCTGACATGGGAGATGGACCCCCCTCTCCCTTCGGGAGAGGTGTCGGGGGAGATGGCGGGAGGTGCGATGCCCCAGAAGTTATAGATGCTGTCGCCTCGCTTGAGAGCGTCCTGAATCGCTCGCCATTGGAGCAGGTAACTTGCGGGGATCTTCCGGTACTTCTCCGCACTTGCGCCATGGTGGTAACTGGTTTCCCAGAATGCATGGATATGGATGGAGGATGCGATCACCTCGCCTTGGTATTTTGCAAGGTACAGCGTGCATTGGCCAAGTTTTGAAAAATGTTTCACTTCAGAGCGGAAGAATGCGTTCGTATAGGGTGTGAAGCGATGGCGCTTGCGCGTCTCGGCATGGAGCCGGATGAAATGATCCAGGTCGGTTTCAGGGTTTTTGGAAGCTTCGATCGTCACGCCGTCTTTCTCGGCCCGGCGAGTCAGATTGCGGGCCGTTGCGCGCATGCTGGAGAAGAGCAGGTTTTCTGTGACTCCCCCACCTCCCTCGTTCCCCCCTCCCCCGTGCACGGAGGAGGGGGGATGGGGGGAGAGGGCCCACGGGTCAGGATTTTTCAGCGGCAGATACCACACATGCTCGGCAAGCAGGTGGAGCGGGGAGGGTTTCGTGCCGGGAATGGGTGGTTCGATCGTCGGCCAGAACGGGCTCAGGCGTATGAATGAACAACGGTGCTCCCGGGCGATGCCTTTGAGCCGATCCAGCAGAGGTTCCAATGCTTCCTTTCGCTTCAGGACAGGCCCGTAGGGGACTGCGAGATGCCGTCCGCGCCTTGCCGGAATGACGATCGCGAGACAGATTCCCAGGATTTCTTGATGGTCACGCATGATCAGCCGTATCGGTTCCTGCCCGATATTGCGATAGACCTCTCCCATGCCAAAGCTCTGCATAAACGGACGGAACCGTTGTCCGGCAAGGAAGGAATCCCAGTGAGCAGCATCGGTGGCGTGCTGAATTTTCATAAACGAAAGGGAGAGAAACTTGTGGGTCAGGAACGTTCCTGAACCACAAAATTCTTATTCTTTTCTGACAGTATAGAACCAAGTTCGCGAATGAGATCCCGGACTTTTCTTTCACTCATGGTCGGATGCGTAGGCAATGAGAGAATGCTCAACGAACATTGTTCGGCCATTCTCCTCGAGCCGGACTGATAATCAAGCGACAGGAGATCCGTGCTCCCAGGACAGATGACACAGCCGGTCCAGCCGTCGTGCAGATGGATGTTTTTCCGTTTCAATGCCTGACGGATCGCTTCGGCGTTCTTCACGAAGACTGGGAATTTCTGGAGCGGCAGATGTGGCACGATGGCCCCGGGGACGCGGAGCGGACTTCCTTGAGAATACAGCCAGCCCTGTTCTGCAAGCGCTTCCCACATTGCGGCCACGATCTTCCTTCGCTTGTCATTCAAGCTTTTCCTGCGTTTCCATTGATCGAGCGCGAGACAGGCGAGCGCGTTCGGCATCCGATGGAGGATTGGTGACATATCTCCTTTCTTTTCGTCCGGTTGAACGATGGGTACGAGGATCCTCAGTCGGCCGAGGAGAGCCAGAAATGCTTTCCCGATGCCCAGTCCGTAGAAAGGTTTTGCAAGCGCGTAGAGCAATGGGTAGAGGAGCAATCGAACGATGACTCGTCGGGACAGATCAACACTTTCCCGTTCAAATGCGCGCATGGGTTCGAGATGTTCATTGGTTTTGACCAACATCGCGCCTCCGCTGACGCCCGAGATCGCTTTGTCACGTCCGAAGCTTAGGAGCACGGCATCCCCCGTGGCGGCGATCCCGCGCGGCCCTGAGCCGTCCGGTACCGTGTGGGCGCAGTCTTCTATGAGGAGTATTCCCTTCGCGGCACAGAGCGTCCTCAGGTCATGGAGCGGCCCCGGGATGCCGAAGGTATGCTGGCAGATGACAGCACGTGTGCGGGGCGAGAGGAGCTTCCGAACGGAAGCGGCGTTCAGGTTCAGCGTTTCCGGATCAATATCCGCATACACCGGGCGGCCGCCCGCGGCGTGGACAGCGTTCGGGACGACGACGCACGTCAGCGCCTGGACGATCACCTCCTCGCCGGGCTTGAGTCCGATCGACCGCAGGTATGCCAGCAGCGCCTCGCGGCCGGAGCCGAAGAGGAATGCGTGACCGCCCAGATCTTTCTCGATCTCTGTTCGAAATCGCTCAGTACTTTTACCGCGTCGATACTTCCACGGCGCGCAATGGAGCGCTGTTGCGAGCAGAACCTGACGCCAGTCCGCGAGCGGAGCGAAGGCGTGGTGGATGGGGGAGAGAAGTGACATGATGGTGAGTCAAAAACGGAGAACGGAATTTGATGATTCGTTTACTGGTTGCTCGTTAGTTCCCTCCTTCGTCCGCCTCGGCGGGACTTCCCCTTTCGCCTCTTGGCTTCGGGGGACAAGACGGCGGGTAGGCGTTACTCGTTCGTGTTTCTTTCAGGAAGCACTTGTTTGATCATAGCAGGAGAAACGAATCCGGTGCAGACGAGCAGAGCTCCTTTAGGAATTGTGAAGCTGTCCCAGCGCTTGAGTACACGAACGCCCCGCCCAAAGCCTTTCTGGAACGCCTCCGCGCTCTTTTTCTGCGTAAAGATGGCATCGGAGAATACAAGGGATGAGTCTGCGCCGAGTTTCGTATGCACTTTTTCCTCCGCCTCGCCGAGCTCGATGAGTCCGCTCGTCAGAAGAATTTTCTTCTCCGCGGGGTGCGTCCGTGCCCATTCGATGGCCGCCTCGAAACTTGCGGGACTGGCGTTATGGGTGTCATCGAGGATGCAAACGCCTTTCTCCTCACGGAGCTCAAATGTTTTTTTCGGCGGTTGATAGTTTTTGAGAGCGGCGGCTGCCTCCCGCGCTGAAATCCCCAGATACGTGCCGACGGCGACGGCAAGCAGGATGTTTGTCACGTTGTGCGTGCCGTGCATCGGAACGGAGAATTGTTCGTTGTCCGTGCGAAAGCGGAGGCCGTCGGCCCTTTCTTCAATATCGAATGCTTCCAGATCCAGATGTCCTCCCGTGCCGACGAGCGTGACCGAGCAGGGGGCAAGCTTTGCGACCGTGCGGCTTTCCTCGTTGTCGCCGTTCACAAAGGCATGGCCGTTCTTCGGGAGTCCCAGAATGATCTCCGCTTTCGCGCTCCTCAGAGCTTCTTTCGAGCCAAAGAGCGCCAGGTGCTGCAGGCCGACAGAGGTGAGCACGCCGATCGAAGGTTTTGAAATTTGGCACAGGAATGCGATCTCGCCTTTCCTGTACGCGCCCATTTCGATGATGAGGATCTTCTCCTCGTCCTTCCGTATCTTCGGAAGTTCCCGGAGGAGCCACGCGGCAACGCCCATCTCGGAGTTCACGTGCTCGGGAGTCAAGAGCGGATGCCGGGCATGGAGCACGCGCGCAAGGAGTTCCTTGGTCGTCGTTTTTCCGGCGCTCCCGGTGATGCCGATGACGGTGAGGTGTGGATATTGCGATCGCAGTCTTGCCGCTTTTCGCATGATTCTCTGTTTCAGCAGGAAATCGACGGGTTTCCAGAGCGTCCACGCGACCATCAGGATGAAGGGCGTGAGGAGCGGCAGAAAGGGGAGAGCGAGGGATGCGGTTTCATTCCGTGCAATCGCGAAAGTTGCTGCAGCAAGGAGCAGGAGACTCGTTCCTGTCAATGTCATCGCTTTCTCTGTCCAGACGGGCGCAGGTTGTCTCTTGAGGAGAATTTGCGCAGCGGACAACGCCCCGAGAATAGAGAGCGCTGCGGGAATCCATACATCCGTTGTCAAGAAGCTGAAGAATCCAGGGACACCCATCAAAACAAGGATGATCGGACGCGTGATGCCGAAGAGTTGTCGCAGCCATCCGAACCCGCGCATGTGTTCGCGGAGACGATCCCATCGCCATTCCTTGAGCTGCCAGAGCCTCGCAAACGTGAGGAGCGGCGAGAATCCCGCAAGGAGGCAGAGGCCTGTGATGGCGGCTAAGCGGATGATGGCCGGTATCCTATCGGAAAAAGCCATTGTCAGGGATGGCGGGAGGCCGTTATTGGTGCTCCGAAGCTACAAAAAGAATGATTGCATAAAAATCAAAAAAGTTGTATAATATCATAGTACACACAGTTCCCATGGAAAAACAAACGAAGGTCATCGTCGGTTTCGGATTCGTTCTCGCGGCATTCGCCGCGACCTTGCTTCTTTTGTCCGGAGCATGGAGAGCGTTGACAGCCGAACTGCTGGAGAGCGCGATGCCGTCCTTCAGCACATCGTGGACGTCTCCATTTCAGTCGGTGGATACGAACACGTCGATGCCATCTACGGTCCCCTTTTTAGTGCCGGTGCATACCAGTATCTTGTTGCCTCTCCTGCCGCCGTCACAGATTCCTGCAACTCCTCCGCCCGTCATGCAGTCTCAGCCTCCGCCCGCACCGGCAGAGCCTGCTCCTCCCGCTCCTCCCGTTTCGGCTCCGACACCTGCGCCGGTTTCGCCTGTTCCTGTCCCTCCGGTTCAAATACCACCGGTCCAGGCGCCTCCCATGCCGACACCTGCGCCTTTCCCGGCGCCCCCCTTTCCCGTCCCGCCGGTTCCCACTCCGCAACCGACAGAATGTGGCGGCGATGGCGTTGATAATGATAATGATGGAGACGCCGATGAACCCGATGAATCGTGCATTTCGGTTTCGCAGGAATCCTGCGAAAGTGATGGGATGGATAATAACGGAGACGGAAGTTTTGACGAGCCCGGGGAATCGTGCGGAGCTCCCGCGGCGATTTTCGGTGAAATCGCCCCCCTCTTCGGCGAGCCGATGCCGCCCGGCGGTTTTCCAGACACATCACCTGAAAGGATGTACGGCGCCGCTCCTGCCGCCTCGAAATCCTGGCTCGGCCCCGAGGGGACTGAGTTCCGCAGGACCGTGATGGAGCCCCTGCGTTTGCTGCTTGAACTGATGCGTTCGTTTGGGGAACAGTAGTCGCAAATACCATTTCAAGTCATAACGTGAATTTATGACCTTTTTTATATTTCTTGACAAGTATAGAGATTTGACGTGGATCAATAAATTGTGTACCCTGACAATCCCGTGACTTCCATTCACCCTATGTCGGCAAATGGGCTCCCCCCGGACGGACAAAGCCTGAGCCAAGATACGCAGCAGGACACGATTGATATCAAGCGCCCGACACAGGCGCATGTCCGTTCTCTCTTCGAAAAAACTGGACTTTTGAACGTGGCCGGAGTTTCTCAGAGTCTCGATGAGCGGCTGGGAAAGCGCGAAGTGATTGAAGATGCACCCACCGTGATTCAGGATTTCTGCCGCACCATTGTCCGTCAGCAAACTCTCGCCAGAGAACTTGCAAAATCCCTCCTGTCACTCAATACGCTTGGAGCTGAGGGAGACGATGTGCGGTTTCTCTTTTCGAATGACATCATCAAGGTGAAACGTCTGAGCGCCAAAGGCGCCTTCGGGGATATCTGGCTCGTGAGCCACGGTGGCGAACCGCGCGTGCTCAAAATTATGAAAACGCCGACGAACAAAGAGGACGTCCCCAATGTTACAAAACGGTTTCGACGCGAGGCAAAACTCCTGGAACAGAATCAGGGGGATGGCACGCCGCAGCTCTATCCTCAGGAAACGATGCCTTGGGGGGAGTATCAGGGAAATCTGTATTACCTTATGGAGTATTGCGCGGGAAGGGATCTGGCTTCGTTCTTACGAAGCGTGAACAGCGTATCCGTTGAGCGGCGGCCATGCATGGATGATCTTTCGCTTCTCTTGTGCGTCGCAGTAATGCGATTGCACGGGGAAGGTCGGGAGGGCGGAAATGCGTTCATCCATCGGGATCTCAAACCTGACAACATCCATATTGGCGATGATGGGCAGTTGCGCATCCTGGATCTGGGACTGTCCAAATCTCTCAAGGGCAGCCAAACGAATCTGACGCAGGATGCTATCCTGGGTACGCCTGCTTACATGGCTCCGGAGCAATTTCGGAATGCCAGCGGTGTCGACACATCTGCAGATGTGTATGCGCTTGGTTGCATTCTGCATGAGATCCACACAGGCGGCCGCCCCTACGGCGGAGCCGATTTTTACGAATTCATGAGCCGACATACCGGTTCAGAGTATCCTGATTTGAAAAGTCTTGAGGACGCAGGCGGCCCCGGACTTCGGGTAATGATCCGACGGATGATCGACAAGGATCGGGACAAGCGACCCGAAGCATACGAGGTGGCGGAGTTTTTCTGGAAGAGGAGTTCTTTCCAGCGCGAGGGCGCCGCGAAAGATTTTTCCTCATTTGTTCATTTGCCTCCCTCGGCACGCCCGCTCAAGTATGTCCGGAATCTTCCCAAGGGACAGCCGGGCGATGTCTCCATTCCCTCTGTGGCCGATGATCGCAGCATGCTTCGTTCATTCACGGATGTCTACCATCCTGCGAACTACAGGATCGAAGCAATGCGTTTACGGCAAAGGAAAAAAGCAATGAAATCAGGGGGGTTTGTTCTTGCGTTCACGGCAACCGTTGTAGGAGGTGTTGCGGGCATCTGGCACTGGAACAATAGGAAACGGACGGATCCTGTCCCCTCCATTGCCACCCCCGGTCTTGGCGTACAAAATGCTGAAAAAGCTCCGGAGAACATTCAAAAATGGCCGCGGTTGCAATTTACCGCAGATGAGACAGGTCTGAAGGAGCTTGTATTAGAGTTGGGGGAGAACGATGTTCTGCGACTGGAAGGAAGTCGTGCCATTTCGGGATTCGACGGTTCCGGCAGACCAATCAGTGAAACGTATTTCCTGAGCGCAGAGGATTTTGCCCGTTTGTTCCATACCGACGTCACATTGCTCCCGGAGAGCATCCTCGCGAAAACACATTTGATTTCCAATTTCTATTTTACGGATGAAACAGCCGCATGCTGTCTCTCCATTAACGGGGTGGCGCACATTTTCCGAGCGGACGACGGGGCCGCGAGAATCTATGGAACGAGCTTCGACTTTGAAAAAACTCCGAACGGTATTCTGGCAAAATACAATCGAAGCGCTTTTCAGGGAATGCTGGGGAAAGACCTTGCCATTGGAACGTATGAAGATTTTAAGCGCGATCCCGAGGCGCGCGATTTCTTTCGAAAGAATCCCACCGATGCCCTGGATCGCGTGGAGATGCCGCCTCCCGATTTTCCGATGCATCAATTGGACGAAAAGCGTCGAAAGTATACGAACGAAGAATGGGAACAATGGATCCGAGTGACCACGAAGCAAACCCGCGTGGACATGGGATTCGATTCCGTAGTCACGCAGCAGAAATCATCCCAATGATTGCCGCAATTTCCTTCGCCCTGTCTCGGTGAACGCGGTGCCGAACGCCCGTATAGAGATGCAGTCGGCTTCCCTTGATGCTTCGATGCATCAGACGGGCGTCGGACACGGGCGTCATCCCGTCGTCTTCGCCCCAGAAGATATCCGTCGGGACGGTGATGTTCGAAAGTATGGGTCGCAGGTCCTTCGCGGAAACGTTCATGAGTGTCTGGCGCATCACCGGGCTCGCGTTTTCATAATCATGGACGCGTACGAGTCTGTAGAGGAATTTTTTTCCGAGCGGCTGGAGCGCCCGCAGCCCCGGGATCCTGAGGAACACTTTGCCGGTTTTCGCCAGCGTCAGACCGAGAATCCTTTTGATGTTTCTGGGATGACGGATGCCCGCGGCCGCGCAGAGAAACAGATGATCTGGTTTTATTTTTCCTTCCGCGACGAGCTTGATGGCGATTCGTCCTCCATGGGAGTGGCCGAGAAGAAAGAGCTTACAGCTCATAGCTTTTAGCGTATGGCTCTCTGTATGCTTCTGAAGCCATCGAAGAACCCAGTTCGCGTAGTCGTCTGTGTTCCAGGGGTTCTTCGGTTCGGGCTCGTTCCCGAATCCCGGGAGATCCGGGGTCAGAATCTCGATATCCGCGCCCTTCAAAGCTTCACGGAGATCGGCAAAGGATTCTTTGGTGCCGCCCCACCCATGCAGACAGAGAAGGGTGTATTGCATGCTTCTATAGTAACAGATGTTGTTTCATTTCTTGACATGCCATGGAGTGTGTTTATAGTCGCTGTCCATGGCAAAGAAGCTCAGTACATCGGCTGGAAGAAATGGCCACACTGAGAGAAAAAAAGAACGAACGGAACGAATACGTGGTCCGGAGAGGAAGGGAGGTCTATCCAAACAAAATCGTGAGCGGATCCGTGCGTATCTTTTGCAACGTCGAGAAAAGCTTAAAACTTCGATCGGCATTCTTGGGGAGACATATTCTTCCTCGCAGCAATTTTCGGACTCTGTGGATGCCGCCGAGGATAACATGGCGAAAGAAAATTCATTGCAATTAAGAGAAGCGGAAGAAAGCGAGCTGCGGAGTGTGGAAGCAGCACTCATACGCGTTTTTCGGGCTGATTATGGACGGTGTATGGTGTGTGATGGCAGTATTGCCTTTGAGCGTTTGTCTGCACTCCCCAATGCGGAGCGATGCATCAGGTGTCAGCGAGAAGCAGACAAAATGAACCAGCGTGGTAGCGGGGAACAGGAGAACTGGGGAATGCTGGCTCACAATGAAGAAGGTTTATCAGAGCATACGTTAGAGATGGAGGAGACCCTTTCCCATGTCGAGTGATTGCTCTGCGACGGTTCTACCCCCGCGTGTCTGACGGATGCCCCACCGGAGGATCACTCCGGTTTTGAGGCGCGTATCGGAGCGCAGCGTGAGTTGCATTTCGTCGCTTTGCTGAAACTTCAGAGGGTTACCCACAGGCAGGAAGATTTGTCCCCAGTGCGTTGCCGGTTTCGTAGGACTTGTTGAAAGGGTGATTCCCGGCAGAAGCTCGCATTCCCAGAAGAGCGCGAAGCCGTAGACGGCGGTGTCACCCGCGACCGTCCACCGCACGGTCGCTTCGCGGATGCTCTTCTCTTTTTTTTGGAAATCCATCCTGTCCCATTCCTGCGTTCCATACGAGAGCAATTCCTCCGGTCGCACGGTTTTCACGTACATATTCTGGAGGGTCATCTCCTCAGCCGCGGTCCAGCGGAGATCGAAAGGGATGTCTTTCCAGACATTGATTTCTTTCCAGAGCCGCGGGGCTATGACTGGACAGACGAACTGCCGGAGAGAAGAGGGGATCAGCGCACCGCCGGGCTTCAGGAACCGTTTGGCATCCATCAATGTCTCGAGCATGTGTTCTTCCAGAGCGAAGTTTCCGAGCGTTTCGGAGATCACGACGTCCGCCTGCACCGGATTTTTCACATGCATGGAATGCTTCTTGATGAACGTGCAGTTTTTGATGCCATTCTCCTTCGCAATCTTCTTACTGAGTTCCAGTGCGCCAGAATATTCATACAGATAGCAATGCTTCGCGCCCAGCTTCGATGCGAGAAAGCTTAAGAACCCCGTCCCGGATCCGATATCGGCAACGATGCTTTTGCCCGGAACGATCACGTGCTTGAGTGCTTCCGCGAGTGCTTTGTTTCGCACCGGATCGCCCATGATTTTCCGCTGGAACTCGATCATGTTTCTATTGTACGTCCCATAGCACCAGCTTGCGATAGTATGAAGACCCCTTCAAAATTCTTCATTCTTCATTCATAATTCCTTCATCCCACGGCCCGCCTTCGCCCTCACTTCGTTCGGGTTTCGGCAGGCGGATAGCTCAACCATAGATCATTCTGGTACGCTCCTTCTCCATTATCCTTGCCACGGTAGCTCAGTTGGTAGAGCACAGGACTCATAAGCCTGGGGTCGTCAGTTCAATCCTGACCCGTGGCACCATATTGACACAATGCAAAATTATTGTTCTAATAAGAACATGGCTGGTTCCGAAACAACACAACACTTTGAAGACTTCATGAAACCTGCAGAGGGTACGCCTTCATGCACCAAATTTTTTGCGAGAGTTGAGGCTACTGGATTTGAGATAAAAAAAGGAAAGCCCCGATTCAACATCGCTGAGTTTGACGCTGATGAAAAATCTTTTGTTTATGATCCGGAAACATTCACGCTCTTTACTTTATTTCACGAAAAACAGCACCAAGTTGTACATGAAAAGGCTTTGAAAACAGGTATATCATTGAGAAAATTATTCAACAGTAAAATGATGAAAATTTGTGAAACGGATGCCTATCTAGCTGAGATGTGGTTGTGTGAACGATTCGATTTCCCCGCTCCTTTTATTGCAGAACGTGAAGCTCTTCTCTTGGAATACATTCATAAAGCGAGAACTGCCCTACGAAATAATGAGGGATTAAAAGAGTTGGCAACGCAGGTGCTCGGCTACGATATCCAAGCTCGGATCGAGCGATATTGCTCATGAGCAATTTCTACTACCAAGAGATATGATCTCTGGTGATGCGGTACCGCCATAATGCGTCATCAGAGTGCATAACTCTTCTTTATCATTCAATTCAACTACCAAAAGATATGATCTTTGGAGACCCTTGCCACCATTCGACTCGGCCCTGCGGGGCCTCGCTCATGGTCCTCGTCCGCCTTCGGCGGACTCGGGCCACTCTTGTCATGCAGAAAGGCCGAGGCGAATGACAGTGAGAGGAGCCGCAGCGGAGTCGAACTGCCGCAACGCTTGACATTCACTTCTTAAAGAATACGCTGCAAGCTCTATGGGTAAGGTATATGAGATTTTTGGGACGAACGTCGTGTGCGTATCCTTATTTCTAATTTCCCCCTTGTTCCTACTGGGGAACGTGGGGAATGTTTTTGCGCAGGGCATACCGACAACAGAAATCTGTAACGGCAAAGACGATAATGGCGATGGACTCATAGATGAAGGTGTCAACTGCGATCATTATTTGAGTTATCTCCTGGATAAATCCATCAATCCCATCGGTGTTGTTTTAAGAGACCAGTTTATTAACCCTACGGATTTCACGCTCGTTTTGATAGAGAGACTTTTGAATCCCGTTAGAAAAATGCATGCGGGCATAACGTTTAATCCCCGCAGACCGGACCTTCATTACCTGGCCTATCGACTTCAAACCCCCGCTTCCTTTGTTCCGCGTTCCGTCCTCATCGAAAACCAGTTTGAGAAACGAACGATCGTGGTCACAAAGCCCCGCTCTTTGCTTGCGCCAACCGGCAAGAGAAAGATCGGCATTCCTCTTGAAAGACTGTCACCGTCCGTGGCAGAGAGATTGCTCGCGACCATCGTGCCGCCTGTCCCACAGAATGCCAATCACTACCTTTGCTGGGACATAGAACCCTACGACCTTGCCAAGGGCGTTACGCTCAGGGATCAATTTCAAAACAGGCAATTTGAAGTCATTCGGGCGCGCTATCTCTGCAATCCGGTGGAAAAAAACCACGGTGGGAAGGTGCACGACATTGTTGACGAAAAGAACCACTTGATGTGCTACGAAGTTATCCCGCACAATGGCGTGCATCGTCCCGTGCTCACCCATGATCAATTCGGCGTTCAGTCGCTCAAAGCCGTGCGAACGGAAGAGCTCTGTGTTCCAACGGTGAAGACGCTGCTGTCTACGGGATGTTTCCGCCCCGACGCCGAAGGGACGGCAGTCGTCTTCGACACAGAAACGGAATATCATAATTCCGAAGGACAGCCGGCGGTGATTGTGCCGCCGACACCGACGGGGGAAGGACTTACGGCGGATGTTCTGATGCACAGCGTTCCCGGCACGGTCATAACGCGCGGCGGTAGTCCAGGGTTGGGAGAGATCTATGGTTTTGACACCGAGATGTTGCAGTTGACGCTCTCGGGAGGCGGCCGCATTTTGAACCTGCCCGCGCATGGGGAGATCAGAACGAACCCGCGAATGCCGGGGGATCCGGTGCAATCGTTTGATACGGATATGCGCCGGTTACAAGGGCAGTTGCCTGCCGGAGATCCGGATTTTGATTTGCTTCGCATCACGGCAGGGAGCGATGTTGGTCTGCCAAGTCCTGGTCACACCACTCTGACTCAGTTGCCAGATGGAAACTGGGCGATAGACAGCTTCTTTGATATCACCTATCGCATCGACTTTGTGGGTGCGCCGGGCGGACCTTTGGCCGGCCAGAGCGGATCACACGTCGGTACGTTGAGGGTAGAGGATACTTGTCCGGCTCCTCGATAATTCTCCATCTTTGGTAACCCGCACCATCGTGTAAAATCGCATCAAGCACTGAGGCGCTTTTCGTCGATCAGGTGCTGGCGCCATCGCTTGCAAAAGAGCGGCATACGGAAGAAACTTGTCGAGATCGATGAAATCCAAGCAAAATATTTTTTGGCTTTGCATTCTCATCGTCTTCTCCGTAGCGGCTTTGAAGGGCGCTGTGGAATTAGGAAGGATTGCGCTGCTCGAAGCCAAAGGCCCTCTGGATGCCGATAGCACGATATACTTCACGCTCGGACGAGCGATTCTGAACGGCTTCCGACTCTACACGTCCGATTTTTTCGAAGTGCAGCCTCCGGGGATTTTCTTGCTCACGGCGACGTCGCTCTTCATCACCGGCGATGAGCGACTGGCCACCGGATTTGTCGTGTTTGCGATGGTGGCTCTGCCGGTGATCATTGCGTTGTTCGCTGCGAAAGAATCGCGATCCGCCGACCGACTCTTCAGGACGACATTGACGCTCCTCGCGTTCATTCTGGGCGTACTCATCACACTCTACCTCGAAGAACGAGCGCCCACGATTGATACTCAACTCTTCGGCGCTTTTTTCGGGGCTCTGTTCACGGTG